>JBFIHN010000455.1:0-2844 GCA_041601775.1 Acidimicrobiales bacterium | reverse complement strand
GCGGTGTGGGAGGCGATGGCGTCGTCGCCCGGGCTCTACAGCGGCCAGTTCCAGGCCTTCGTCGATGCGTTGCCGAACGGGCCGTTCCCCGTCACCCTGGCCGACGCCACGGCGACCATCGAGCTGGTGACTGCGTTCTACACCGCTGCCCGCTCCGGCGAGACGGTCGCGCTCCCGCTCGACGCACAGCACGCCGCTCGGCAGGGATGGGGCCCCGCGACGAGTGGGTCCTGAGCAGCAGGTCCGACAGGCAAGGAACGCCGATGAACGATGACGGAGGAGTACGGATGATGGGGATGTCTCGGAACAAGATCGTGGTGGCGGCGGCCGCGGTGCTGCTCGTCGCCGGATCCGGAGTCGCCGTCGGCGAACCGTTGCACGAACCGATCAAGGTCGAGGTGCCAGCGCCGATCGACGGCATCTGGGACCCGTTGGACCCACCGCTCATCGCCGGACTCGATCCTGCGGTAGCGCTCCTCGCGCCGCCCGTGCAGCACCCGTGGATGCTCGTCGGTGCCGACGACCTCGATGCCGTCCGTGCCCGTGTCCTCGGTGCGGCGCCGGACTCCGTGGTGGGCAAGGCCTGGGCGGGGCTGAAGGGGCGGGTCGACGCCTGCTGCGAGGGCCGTTCGTCGGCGCTCGACGCGCTGACCTCCTTCCCCGAGCGGAACGTGGGACGTGACGACCTCCTCGAGGTCGGCTTCGTGTGGCGGATCACCCAGGACCCGGTGTACCTCGCCAAGGCTCGCGCGCTCCTCCAATACCTGGTGGCCACCGCTCCCGACCACGGCGCGACGCTGGAGCCCGGGATCGACGAGTGGTACATCCAACGTGCGCACCGCCTCAACGGTTTCGCCCTCGCGTACGACCTGCTCGAGGGCGGCTTCACCCAGGGCGAGTCCGCTCAGTTGCTCGCGCTCATCGTGGCGTTGGGTGAGCAGCAGTTCGCGCACTCGTTGACCGCGTGGTGGGGGACGGTGTCGTCGGGTTCCAACATCGGCGCGGTCAACGCCGCAGCACTCGCCACGGCGGGCCTCGCCACCTGGCACGTGAACCCCACCGCCCGGGCCTGGGTTGCCCGGGGCGAGCAGCTCACCCGGGCCTACTTCCACGAGGGCTTCGACCCCGACGGCGCCGGGTACGAGGGCGTCCTGTACGGCAACTACGGCATGCGGGTGCCGACCTTCCTCAACCACGCCCTGCGTCGCGCCGGTCACTCGGGCATCGACGCGATCGGCGGGGTCGACCACCACCAGGAATGGGTGGCCTACGAGGTCCTTCCCGGCGGTGGCGCGGTGAACCCGATCAACGACGCCCGATATCACGAGTTCAACCCGTACTTCACGGCATGGTCGTCCAGCTTCGGCGACACGGCGTCGCTGTCGCGGTGGATCTTCGACGAGGTCACCCGCAAGGGCCCACGCGCGCACGTCGACAGCGCGATCCCGGTCATCCTCTGGTACGAGCAGTCCGACCCGGACTTCGATCCGGCGTCGATCCTCCCGCTGGCCAAGGGATGGAGCGAGCGCGGCCTGGTGCACGTGCGATCGGGTTGGGAAGCCGACGACCTCATGGCCAGCTTCGAGGCTCGGCAGAACGACTGGGGTGAGGGGGTCCACCACAACCAGGACGTCAACTCGTTCACCCTCTACGCCGACGGCGCCCGCTTCGTGGTCGACAGCCGGTACGGCAACTGGCTCTCGAAGCTCACGGCGCTGGACTTCGACGCAATGCCGACGTCGGAGACCGAGGCCCACAACTATCTGGTGGCAGACGGGCGCGGACAGGACTTCCTGGGCAAGGGCGAACTCCGCTCCTTCGCCACCACCGTCGACCACGTCGGCGACACCCGCGGCCTCGACCTCGCCGTGGGCTCCGCCCGTCAGGCGTACATGATCGGCCAACCACGACGCGCCGACCGGGCGTTCCTGCACGTGCGTGCCGGCGCGGGTGCCGACGACTACGTGGTGGTGGCCGACCGGTTCCGCCAGGACGACGCGGACCACGACCACACCTGGTTCCTCCACACCGACTGGGCCAACGAGATGACGGCGCCCGGAACCGCAGGGGAGACGATGCGGGTGGTGGCACCGAACGGCGCGGCGATGTCGATGACGATGGTGGCGGCGCAGCCCTTCACCTCCGCCGTGGGCTCCTTCACGCCCGACGACGAGCAGGACTGGCGCCACCTCGACCCTCCAGGCCGGCGGTCACACGATCGGCTGGAGGTCACCAGCCGCGGCGATGCCTTCGAGTCGATCGCGGTCCTGGTGCCGACCGCTCCCGGCAAGCAGTCGCCGACCGTGCGGGCCATCCCGGCCGAAGGCGGGGTGGCACTCATCGTGGACCACGGGCGGTCCGAGGACGTGATCCTGTTGGCGACCGGCGATTCGACGTCGGTGTCGGCCGCCGGCGTGTCGGTGTCGGGCTGGTTCGGCATGGAGCGGCACCGCGGCACGAGAACCCTCGCACGGGCCGCGGTCGCCGCCGACGACGAGGCGGTGGTCTGGGCGGCCCGCTGAGCGACCAGCGGCCCGGGACGGGTCAGGGCGACTTGCGCACCCGTTCGCCGACGTTGCGCAGGGTGGAGTCCACCGCCTGCGCGAACGACCGGGCGACGGCACGGGCGTCTTCACGGACGGCCTCGTCCTTGTAGGCGTCCTCGATCGCCTCGACGGTCTCGTCGAGGACCGCGGCGAGGCGGTCGAGTCCGGCCTTGGCGCGCACGTCGTCGTCGGACAACTCCTCCTCGGCGTGCAGCTTGAGCTTCAGGCACAGGGCGGAGATGTGGTCGGCGACATCGGCCCATGCGGTTCGTGTCTCGGTCATGGGTCAACTCTCCCG
>JBFIHN010000454.1:0-2849 GCA_041601775.1 Acidimicrobiales bacterium | reverse complement strand
TCGCGGGGTACACGGCGAACGACGCAGCACGGCGGACGGCAGCGGGCTGGGACTGTCACTCGCCCGCGAGAACATGACCGGGATGCACGGGTCGATCCACGTCGAAGCCGCACCCGGGGGACAAGGCGCCCGGTTCGTGCTCACGCTCCCGAGGACGGCGTGATGCCCCGGCTCCGCCGAGCATCCGTCGCCGTGGTCGCTGCGGCCGTGACATCGTGCAGCCTCGGGCCGCAAGCAGAGCCGCGGCTCCTCGATCTGCCCGCACGGGACCAGGAACTGCCGGTCCGTACCGAGACCGAGACCGACGACGGCGTCGGCGACGACGACCGCGACGACACCATCGAGTTCACGGCCACCATCTACCTGATCGCCGACAACGACCGGTTGGTGCCCGCCGCTCGTGCGATCAGCAGCGGCGGCGGCCGAGACGACCAGATCGCGGCGGTGTTCCAGGCCCTCGTCGACGGCCCGACCGACGACGAGGCCGACACCGGTCTCCGCTCGGCCGTCCCGCCGGTCACCAGGGTGCTCGACTCGTCCACCGACGGCACCACGGTGACCCTCGACCTGTCCGCGTCGTTCGGGTCGATCGGCGGGCAGGCAGAGTTGCTCGCCGTCGGACAGCTCGTCGTCACCGCCACCACGTTTCCCGGGGTGCAGGCGGTGAACCTGCGTCTCGACGGGACACCGATCGACGTCCCGTTGCCCGACGGGGCGCTGTCCGATCAGCCCGTCACCCTGCGACAGTTCAGCGTGTTGCTCGACCCGTAGGTCTCCTGCCCGTGTCATGGAGTGCGCGTCGTCTGCGCATGAGTTCGTCAAGAATCCACGCCAGGGTGCCTTGGTGGCCGTCGAACCCGCGTTGCTCACACCTGCCAGGTCGCAGTGACGGCGTTGGTCGTGCGCGATCCGGGTCCGGGTGATCGTCCGATCCTGGCCGAGGTGGGTCTGGCTGGTCAGTTCGGCTGGATCGCCGTCATCGCCTGCGCCTGGGTGGGGACCGGGTTGCTCATCGCCTTCGGCCAAGCACGCCGCGGTCACGATCCGCGTCCCCTCGCGGTGCTGGGAGTTGCCCTCGGCCCGTTCCTGTACGGATACGCGCGCACGGGCATGCGGGACTACGAGGACGAGACCTCGCCCGTCGTCATCCGTGACGCCACGGACCACGGAGGCAGCCTCCGGGTGTTGGTCAGCGTCACCGGCGAACCGAGCGGCATCGTCGACGCGCTCCCGGTCGTGCGCCTCCTCGCCCCGGACGTCGCCGAGGTCGAGATCGCACGGCTCGTCACCTTTGACGTCGCCCGAACGTGTGACGCCGGCGACGTCGACCGCGCTGTTCGCGAACTCGAGTCGTCGGGGGTGTTCCTCCACGATCTCGAGCCGGGTCTCGTGCTCATCCCCGGTCGCGGTCTCGACGTGCTGTACCGGTATGCGGTCGAGCGCGCGGTCGATGTCGTCATCGTCGTCGGTGACGAGGCCGCTCATCGTGACCTGGCCGATGGGGCAGGCGGGCGGACGGCGGCGGTGGCGCTCGTCGTGATGGGCGGCCGGCCCTACGAGTTCGGCTATCCGAGCTGATGCTGCTGGTTCTCTTGGCCGCGCACTGGGCGGTCGGCATCGTCGTCCTCGTGGCTGCGTCTCGGCTCCGGACGTGGGCGTTCGCGCTCGCGGCCCTACCGATGATCGCAACCATCGGAGTCGTCGGTTCCCGGTGGACCACGATCCGTGACGGTCGTGCGGTCGAGGAGTCGGTGACGTGGATCGACGGTCTCGACCTCGTGGCCGACGTCCGACTCGACGGCTTCGCGTTCTTGATGACGCTGCTGGTCTCGGGCATGGGCGTCGTGGTCCTCGGCTTCGCGACGTCGTACTTCGATCGCAGCCCGACGTCTGCACGGATCGCAGGACTGCTGGTCCTGTTCGCCGGTTCGATGCTCGGCCTCGTGCTCGCCGACCACCTCATCTGGTTGTACGTGTCGTGGGAACTGACGTCGGTGACCTCCTACCTGTTGATCGGCCGCGAACAGAAGACCCCGGGGCAGCGATCCGCGGCGCTCCAAGCCCTGTTGGTCACGGGTGCCGGTGGCCTCGCCATGCTCGCAGGCTTCGTGGTCCTCGCGCAGGCAGCGGGCACCTGGTCGATGTCGGCGCTGTTGGCAGACCCCCCGGCCGGCGGCAACGTCGGCGTCGGGCTCGGACTGGTCCTCGTCGGTCTGTTCACGAAGTCGGCGCAGTACCCCTTCCACTTCTGGCTGCCCGGAGCCATGGTCGCACCGACACCGATCAGCGCCTATCTCCACTCCGCGACCATGGTGAAGGCCGGCATCTATCTGGCGGCGCGGTTCGCGCCCGCCTTCGCGGCGTTCGGTCTCTGGCGGCCAGCCGTGATCGGTGTCGGCCTCGTGACCATGATCGCCGGGGCATTGCGGGCCTTGCGCCAAGACGACCTGAAGCTGCTCCTGGCGTTCGGCACGGTGAGCCAGCTCGGGTTCATGATGGTCCTCGCCGGAGCGGGGCAGCCGGAGGCGACCAAGGCCGTCTGCGTGCTCCTCGTTGCGCACGCGCTGTTCAAGGGGGCGCTGTTCCTCGTCGTGGGCATCGTCGACCACCAGACCGGAACCCGGGATCGACGTGAACTCGCCGGTCTCGACCAGGGATGGACAGCCGTACGGGTGGTGGCGGTCGTGTCGGCGGCGTCGATGGCCGGACTTCCTCCGCTCGCGGGATTCATCGCCAAGGAATCGGCCTACGAGGCGTTCCTGCACGACGGCGGTCCCGGTGCGTTGGTCACGCTGACTGGTCTGGTGGCGGGCTCGGTGTTGACGTTCGCGTACAGCGCCCGGTTCGTC
>JBFIHN010000453.1:0-2849 GCA_041601775.1 Acidimicrobiales bacterium | reverse complement strand
GTGAGGACGACGACCACGGTGGCGTCGCACCGCTCGAGGATCTGTTCGATCGTGTGGCCGAGGAAGATCCCGTTGCTGCGCCGGGCGGATGCGCCCACCACCACGAGGTCGCTCTCGGTCTCGACGACCTGATCGCAGATCTCGGCGGCGACCGAGGCGCCTCGACGGACCGACCGGGTCGTCCTGGCGTCGAGCTGGGCGCCGAAGGCCTCGGCCGCGTCGAGCAGATCGTCCGCGATGTGGGCGTCGGCCGTGATGGTGCCGTTGCCGCCGACGCGTTCGGCGACCAGGGCGGGCTCGGGCTCGAGCACGTGGGTGAGCACGATCTCGGTCCCCAGCCGGCTGCTCAGGTTGAACGCCACCTCCTGGGCCGCACGCGCGTTCGTCGTACCCGTGACCGGGACCACGGCCCGGGCGTGGGCCCACGGGAGCTCCCCCTCGATCGTCCGGCCCCGACGGACCACCAGCACGGGCACGTCGTGGTCGGCCAGCAACTGGTCGACCAGCGGGGAGAGGAGATGATCCGGGGCCAGGGACGGCGCACCGACGGCGATGGCGCCGTAGCCGAGCCGGGACTCGGCCATCACCGCGTCGGCGATGGCGTCGCGGCCGACTGCTCGTACCTCGACCGGGCGATTACCGAGACTGGCGATGACCGGTCGCAGGGCCTCGTCGTCGTTGGTGACCGTGAGCACGGTCGCCTCGACGCCCTCGGGCCACACCAGGTCGACGATCTGCGCGGCCATGATCGAGCTGGCGCTGCCCTCGCTGGGGATCAGCACCCGGCGATCGCGTACGACCCGGTTGGTGCGGAGCGTCTCCTCCTGCTCGAGCCGGGCCCGCTCCTGCTCCGTGCCCTGCCAGTCGCGGAGGACGATTCGCAGCATCGGCGGGGCGAGGACCGAGGTGGCGATGGCCATCACGACCACCGCGGTGTACGACGCCTCGTTCAGCACACCGAGCGACAGGCCGATGGTGGCGATCACGATCTCGAGCGCGCCGCGGGCGTTCAGGCCGATCGACAAGGCGGTCGACTCGCGGGGGGACAGCTTGGCCATGCGGGCCCCGATCCACGACCCGCCGAACTTGGCCACGCTCGCCACCACGACGACCACGACCGTCCACAGGGCGACCGTGGTGTCGGCGAGGAGACCGAGGTCGACACGGAGCCCGGCGGTCGCGAAGAAGATCGGGGCGAAGAACGCCGTGGTGACGGTCTCGAGCGGATGGAGGAGCTCGTCGTCGGCGAACTTCGATCGGCCGACGAGGATGCCGGCGACGAAGGCTCCGAGCACGGCCTCGACGCCGAGCCACTGCGTCGCCACGCCGAGCCCGACGACCACGACCAACAGTCCTGCGGTGGCCGAGGCGGCATCGTTGCCCCGGCGGCGGACCTCGCGCAAGAGGGTGTCGAGCAGCCGTTGGCCGACGGTGAAGGCGAGCAGGAAGAACGCCGCCACCCCGCCGATCGTGGTGGTCAGCGCGCCGACCTCGAGTTGCCCGGCCGAGGCGAGACCGGCGACGGCGCCGAGCAGGATCCAGCCCACGACGTCGTTGACCATGCCGGCGGCGAGGGTGAGCTGTCCGAAGTCGCGGCGCAGCAGGTTCATCTCGCCCAGGATCTTCGCCATCACCGGCAGCGAGGAGATCGCCAGCGCAGCGGCGATGAACAGGGCGAAGATGTCGCGCTGGTCGGGGTCGGCCATGAGGGCGTCCGGCATCACCATCCCCACCCCGAAGCCGAGGGCCAGCGGAGCCACGAGGCTGGTGATCGACACCAGCGCGGCCGCCCGGCCGAGGCGCCGGATGAGCCCCAGGTCGGTCTCGGCCCCGGTCGCCACCAGCAAGAAGACCACCCCGAGCCACCCGACCGTGAACAGCATCGCCGTCTGGACCTCGTCGTCGGGGAAGAGCCAGTCGGTGATCTCGGGTGAGGCACGACCGAGGAGCGACGGGCCGAGCAGCACCCCGGCGCCGAGTTCGCCCACGACCGCCGGTTGCCCCAACCGTTGCATCAGCGATCCCAGCACCCGGGCGACGACGAGCAGGCACAAGATGGCGGCGAAGAACACCAGGACGTGGTGCTCGGACGGTGGTTCGAGGTTCATGCGTTCCTTCGGGCTGATGGTTGGTTGTGGGCGACGACACGTGCCCAGATGACGGCAGCGACGACGGTCAGGGCGCCGCCGATCCACGCCGCGTAGATCCACGGGAGTGGATCGTGACCTCGGCGGGTCATGGCCCGAGCGGCGACGAAGCCGGGCGCGTACCAGGTGAACAAGATGACGAAGGGCTCGACACTCCGCATCGCTCGACCTCCCATGGGTCGACGACTGGCGATCGACGCCGACAGGCGTCGCAGCACGGGGACGGCCGTGGCGGGCCGGCCCGAGGGATCAGACCAGTGCGGGTGGCGGCGCCCGGCCGCCCAGCACCGGGACCGATCGCGACACGAGCTGCGGCGACGCGTCGGTGCTGCGACGTCGGGTGACGGCGCCGACGCCGCTCAACGCGGCGAGCAGCACGATCACGAGCTGCGGGAGCAGCTCGGGTTGGAGCTGTCGGGCCCGACGTACCGGACGAGCCTCCACCGCGGAGGCATCGGCGGCGGCCGCTCCGTCAGCGGTGACCGCGGTCGAGAGGTCGGTGTCGGTGTCGCCGGGCACGGCGACGGACGTCAGCACCCGAGGCGACGTGACGGAACGCACCAGCACGAGGGCGACCACGACCAAGGCCGCGATCTGTAGCCACCGCATCGTCCGGCCCCGAAGGGAACCCGCCGTCATGCAGGTGCAGAGTACCCAGAAGGGACGCTGGTCAGAACGACCGGTTCAGCTGAAGTCGACGCT
>JBFIHN010000452.1:0-2877 GCA_041601775.1 Acidimicrobiales bacterium | reverse complement strand
CTCGACTACGAGACGGTGGCCGCCGACCTGGCCCGGCGCGACGCCCTGGACCAGGGGCGCGAGACGTCGCCGTTGACCCGTGCCGGCGACGCCATCGAGGTCGACACGAGCGATCTCGCGGTCGACGCGATCGTGGAGCTCATCGTGGGCGAACTGGGAACGCCCGTCGCCGATGGGTGACTACCGCACCGACCAGGTGGGGCGGCCGCCGACGACGGGCGAGCGGTGGACCTACCGGATCTTCCGCAACCTCATCGTCGGCTTCTGCCGACTGTTCTGGCGCCTCGAGGTCCACGGGACCAACAACGTCCCGGACGGTCCCTTCATCCTGTGTGGGGTGCATCGGTCGAACATCGACTCGCCGATCGTGGCGGCAGTGACCAAGCGACGACTGCGTTTCATGGGCAAGCACACCATGTGGAAGTACGACCTCCCCGGCAGGTTCTTCACGGCCATGGGGGGTTTCGGCGTCAACCGCGAGACCGCAGACCGTGAGGCCCTGCGCACCTGCATCGCGGTCCTCGACGGCGGCGAACCGCTGGTGATGTTCCCCGAAGGCCAGCGGCGCGCCGGCCCGATCGTCGAGGACCTCTACGAAGGGCCGGCCTTCGTGTCGTCCCGGACCGGTGTCCCCATCTTGCCGGTCGGGATCGGCGGGAGTGCCGACGCCATGCCGTTGGGCGCACGGTTCCTGAAGCCGGTGAAGGTGAACATGGTGATCGGCGCGCCGATCCCCGCCCCGGTCGGTGACGACGGCAAGCGCGTGGCGCGCCGGCAGGTCCACGAGACCACCGAGACGCTGCGGGTCGCGATCCAGGAACTCTACGACGAGGCGCAGATCCGCCTCGGCAAACCCAACCCGGCGCGCCGGCCGTAGGGCCGGCTGCCACCGGTCAGACCGGGGTGGGTCCCAGGCCGCCGAACACCGTGCGGACGCGTTCCTCGAAGTGCTCGAGCGGCAGCGTGTCGTAGTCGGGGTCGAAGCTGTTCTGGTCGTAGTTGTCGGCGAAGTTCGCGGTGAGTTCGAACCACGGCTCGCCCTCGTACTGGTCACGGGCGTTCGGGTCGAGGCCCAGGTGCTCGTAGTAGTGACGCCCCTGGAAGTCCTGGTGCGTGCGGATCATGTTGTAGACGTCGGGGCGCACGTAGGGCTTGAGCATCTCGGCGGCGATCTGCGCGTGGTTGTGCACGCTGATCCGCTTCCCGACGTCGTGGCACAGGCTGGCGACGACGACCTCGTCGTCGGCACCGTCGCGTTCGGCGCGGGTCGCCGTCTGCAGGCAGTGGGTGAGCTGGTCGGTGGCGAACCCGTCGGTGATGTCGGCGAGCTCGCGCAGCATCTGCAGGACCGTCTCGGCCACGCGGGGCTGGTTGGCGAACGTCTCCTCGACGATCGCTCCCCACTGTGCGGCGGTCGAGTGGTCCATCGCGGTGAAGGTGGAGGCCATGGGCCGATGGTAACGCGACGACTGACCGTGCGGTCAGGAGCGTGCGGTCACGAGAGCGCGGCCAGCGCGTCGCTGGCCAGGACGTCGCGGTCGGCGATGGTCGGGCGGTCCGACAGCGTGCCGCCCAGGGTCAGGGTCGCGGCGACGTCGAGCGCCGCCAGGAGGTCACGCAGGTTGCGTGGCGGCGGGAAGTACTCGTCTTCGTCGGTGATCCGCACCTCCTCGACCCCGTTCGCCGGCGCGAGCCGGTCGATCACGTCGTGCACCAGCTCCTCCGGTGCGCTCGCGCCGGCGGTGACGCCGACCACGCCGGCCAGACCGTCGGGGATCTCGTCGGCGCTGTTGACCCGATACACCGCGTCGCAGCCGAGGTCACGGGCGAGCGACTCGAGCGCCCGGGTGTTCGAGGAGTTGGCGGAGCCGATGACCACGATGGCGGAGCAGCGTTCGGCCAGGGCACTCAGGGCCGACTGCCGGTTGGTCGTCGCGAAGCACAGATCGCTGCGCCCCGGCGTCCAGAGCTCGGGGAAACGCGCGCGGGTGCGGTCGAGGACACCTTGCCAGTCACGATGCGACAGCGTCGTCTGGGCGAGCAGCGCCACCGGCTGGTCGAAGTCGGGGAGCGCATCGACCTCGTCGGTCGACTCGACGCGATGGATGGCGTCGGGGGCCACGGCCATGGTGCCCACCGCTTCCTCGTGCCCGTCGTGGCCCACGTAGACGATCTGGTAGCCCTTCCCGGCTCGGGTACGGACCTCGTGGTGCACCTTGGTGACCAGCGGGCAGACCGCATCGACGACGTAGCCGCCGTTGGCCTCGGCGGCGGCGACGACCTCGGGGGCCGAGCCGTGGGCGCTGAGCATGAGGGGCCGGCCGGCGGGCACCTCGTCGATGGAGTCGACGAAGACCACACCGAGGTCGCGGAACCGCTCGACCACCAACTGGTTGTGGACGATCTCGTGGTAGCAGTACACGGGCGGCTCGAACGCCCGGACCATCCACGTGAGCGCTTTGATCGCCATCTCGACGCCGGCGCAGAAGCCCCGGGGAGCGGCGAGGAGAACGGTGTCGACCTGCACCTGCTCCACGCTACTCAGAAGAAGTACGGCATCGATGCGGTGCTCGTGCATGCCGCGGCGAGGAGGTCGACGTCGTCGCGACTGGCGCCGGGGAGCCGCCCGGCTCGATGGCGCATGGTCACGTCGTTGCCGGCGTAGATGGCAGCGAGGTCGGTGATCTGCACCTCGACGGTGCCCGACCCGCCCGGTTCGACCGTCGCCGCGCCGTCGGCGAACTCGATGACGTGCGGTCCGGCGTTGGCGGCGATCGTGTCGTCGACGATGTCGACCTCGATCCGGCCGGCAACCGGTGACGGCCACCGCCGCTGGGTGAACGCGTCGGCGACATCCACCAGGCGGAGCATCCACGG
>JBFIHN010000451.1:0-2877 GCA_041601775.1 Acidimicrobiales bacterium | reverse complement strand
CCGGCGCCGCCGATCTCCCCTTCGCCGTGCCGGAGATCCTCGACCACCACGTCGACGAGCAGGGCCGACCGTGCTTCGTCGAGCGCCGGTTGCCGGGTCGGTCGATGACCGAGGCGCTGGGCGAGGTCACGGGCGCTCGGCGGACGTCGTTGTTGACCTCGTACCTCGAGACCGCGGTCTCGCTCCGAGAGATCGCCTTCGACCGCCCGTGGTTCGGCGAGGTCATCGCCGACGCGCCCCTCCGGAGCGAGACCTGGCGCGGCTACCTCGAAGCCGCCCTCGACCGCCAGGTCGCCGCGGCGGACACCGGCGCCTATCCGGACATCGACGTCGAGGACGTCGCGTCGTCGCTCCGGGCGGAGATCGCCGACGTGGCCGAACCCCGGCCGTCGCTCCTCCACTTCGACTACTTCCCCGGCAACGTGCTGTGCGACGACACGCGTGTCACCGCCGTCATCGACTGGAGTGTCCTGTCGATCGTCGGCGATCCGGACCTCGACGTCGCCCTCGCCATCGCGTACTTCGCCGTGACGCCCACGGCGACCGCCGACGATGTCTCGTTCTCCTGCGCCTGGCTCCGAGCGCGCGGCCTCGCGGCGCGCGCGACCTTCCATCGACGATGGGGTGCAACATGGTGGCTGCCCCACCACGACGACGAGAACATCCGGCAGTTCGTCGCCGGCGTCCTCACTCAGGAACGCGGACCCGAGCCGTAGGGCCGGGTGAGGATCTCGAGGAAGTTGCCGCCGGGGTCGTGGAAGTAGACGCCGCGGCCGCCGTCATGGGTGTTGCACTCGCCCGGACGGCTCTGCGAGGGGTCGGCCCAGTGCTCCATGCCGCGCGCGGTGATCTTGTCGTACATCACGTCGAACTCGGCCTCGGTGACGAGGAACGCGAGGTGCATCGAATGGACCTCGTCCGCCGTCACGTAGTCGATCCCGACCCCGTTGCCGGTCTCGACCTGGACGAAGTGACCCCAGGCGACCGGGGGCTCGAGCCCGAGGAACTCGGCCAGGAACTCGGCCGACTCCTGCGCATCGCGTGCCCCCACGATGGTGTGGTTGAGCTGCGGCTTCATGGGTTCGAACGTACCGCTGGCGGCGCATCGCTGCGCCGTGCCGCGTGACAGGCTCACATGGTGGAACCCGACGAGGAGGTGGTGCTCCAGGGCGGCGTCGCCAACGCTGGCGCCGTGGTCCGCGTCGGGCCGCACGTGCTGCGACCCGCGAACGAGCATTCCGTCTCGGTCCTCGGGTTCCTGTCCGACCTGCGATCGAGCGGCTTCCGAGGAGCACCCCAGCCGATCGGGCTGGAGGACGACGGTCGTGAGCGCCTGCAGTTCGTTCCCGGCGATGTCGCGATCCCGCCCTATCCGGACTGGGCGCAGACCGACGACGCCCTGACATCGGTGACACGGCTGATCCGAGCGCTCCACGACGCATCGGTCGGCGCCATCCGCGACGGCAGGACCTGGAGTCCGGAGATGGCCGATCCCAACGGCGGCCCAGTGGTCTGCCACAACGACGTCTGCCTCGAGAACGTGGTCTTCCGCGACGGACGCGCCGTTGCGCTCCTCGACTTCGACTTCGCAGCACCGGGGCGACGCACGTTCGATCTCGCCGCCTTCGCACGGATGTGCGTCCCCGTCGACGACGACGTCAACTCCGCCCGGTCGGGATGGCACCCGTCCGATCGCCCCGGCCGCGTGCGTCTCGTGTGCGACACCTACGGACTCGAGGCCGAGGGCCGTTCGGAGGTCCTCCGCTGCCTCGACCGATCCATCGAACGCGGCGGCCAGTTCGTCCGGCGTCGGGCCGAGGCCGGCGATCCGGGGTTCGTGCAGATGTGGTCGGAGATCGGCGGGATGGAGCGGTTCGACCGTCGCCGACGATGGTGGGCGACGGCCCGGCCGGCGTTCGAGGCAGCACTCGAATAGCCATTGTCGGATCGGCCGTCGGTCGGAGTTCTTGTCACCCCCTCCATGCGACGATCAGGGGGTGACGATGTACGACCCGATCGAGGAACTCGACCACGCCGAATGGCTCGGATCGACCTTCGACGCAGCACGGCTGGAACTCCTCGCCACGGCGATCGGCATGTGCGAGCGGGCGACGTGGCATCGGTCCGGGGCGAGGACGCTGGCGACGTGGCTGGCGGCCTACACCGGGATGGAGGTCCCCGAGGCACGGCGGTTCGCCCGTCTCGCGGAGCTCACACATCGGCATCCGCCGCTCGCCGCTGCGGTCCTCGGGGGTGAGTTGAGCTTCGGTCGGGCCGAGCTGCTGGCGACCCACGCGGCCGGCATGCGCGAGGAACTCCTCGACGACTCGCTCGGCAGTCTCCTGGAGCAGCACCGTCGACTCCACCGCTACGACGACTGGGCACGGCTGCTGCACCACTGGTGCGAACTGGTCGATCAAGAGCTGTCGGCGCCTCCGAGGTCGCACCGTCACGAAGTACACGTGAGCCAGACGCTCTTCGGTGGCGGCGAGATCCATGGATGGCTCGACCCCGAAGCCTTGGTCACCATCACCGCCGGGCTCGATGCGTTCATGCCCTCCCCCGACCCCATCGACGGTCCCGTCCCACCGCGGACGGCCGGTCAGCGCCGCGCCGACGCATTGACCGACATGGCGGCGTGGGGACTTCGCGGCGAGGTGCCGGACGAGGACGGACCGGCACCGGACGTCACACACGAGGACGACCCACCCGTCACGCGTCCGCGATCGGCGGCGACGACCAACGTGGTGATCGACCTGCGGACCTTTGCCGGCGATCGCCGGTACGACGACCTCGACGACTTCGACCTGCGGTCCGACCGGTGGCGGGTCGGGCGTTCGGTCGCCGAACAGTTGATCTGCGACTCCGGACTCGTGG
>JBFIHN010000450.1:0-2878 GCA_041601775.1 Acidimicrobiales bacterium | reverse complement strand
CGAGGAGCCGGCGACCGTGCGGTCGCACCACCACTGGCGGATCATGGTCGAACGACGCGAGCAGGGCGAGCCGCTGCAGTACGTGCTGGAGCGATGGGAGTTCCGGACCCTCGAACTGTTCGTCGACCGGCGGGTCCTGATCCCGCGGCCCGAGACCGAGGTGCTGGTCGACGCCGTCCTCGAGGAACACACACGCGTCGGTGGACCGGTGGTCGACCTGGGAACGGGTTCGGGTGCCATCGCGCTGTCGATCGCCGTCGAACGTCCGGGGACCGAGGTGTGGGGCGTCGAGCGCTCGGCCGACGCGCTCGCGGTCGCCCGGGCCAACTGCACCGGACTCGGACGCCGTGCCGGCTCGGTGCGCCTGGTCGAGGGCTCGTGGCTCGAGCCGCTGCCCGACTCGCTGCTCGGCTCGGTCGGCGTGATCGCGTCGAACCCCCCGTACGTCACCGACGACGAACCCCTGCCGACGTTGGTCGAGGAGTGGGAGCCCCGCGACGCGTTGCGGGCAGGCGCCGACGGCCTCGACGACATCCGGGTGATCGTCGCCGAAGCCCCGCGCTGGCTGGCTCCCGGTGGGGCGCTCGTGGTCGAGCACGCACCGCAGCAGGCCGAGGCCGTCCGTTCGCTCGCGTCGGCGGCGGGGTTCGACCTCGTTCGCACCGGCAGGGACCTCACCGGGCGCGACCGCTTCCTCGTCGCGAGGATCTGAGGTGACCGACGTGGTCGGGGCGTCGGATGCCGACGCGGTCGAACGCATCGTCGACGTGCTCGTCGCCGGCGGGGTGGTGGTCCTCCCGACCGACACCGTCTACGGCCTCGCTGCCCTTCCGGACGACGGCGACGCCATGGCGCGCCTGTTCGAGCTCAAGGGTCGAGCGGCCACGGTGCCGGTGGCGGTCCTGTGCGCGACGCCGATGCAGGCGCTGTCGATCGCCGGGACGGTGTCGTCGACCGCGGCCGTCCTGGCCGGGAGGCACTGGCCCGGTCCGCTCACGCTGGTGTTGCCCCGCGACCCCGACCTCGACTGGGACCTCGGGGAGCCCCGATCGACCATCGGCGTGCGCTGCCCCGACCATCGGCTGGTCCGACGCGTCGCCGAGCGGACCGGGCCGATCGCCGCGACCAGCGCCAACCGGCACGGCCAGCCGACGCCGTCCACCGCAGCGGACGCGGCCGCGTCGCTGACCGGCGCGGTCGAGTTGGTGGTCGACGGCGGCGAGATCGTGGGCTCGGCGTCGACCGTGGTCGACGCAACGGGACCGGAGCCCGTCGTGCTCCGGGAGGGTCCGATCCGGATCGAGGGCTGACCGGACGGGGAGATTCGTCCGGTATCGGGGGCATTGACACCCGATCGTCGGGTACTCCGGCGCACGCGGGCGCCGCGACGCCCTACATTGCCCGTCGACGACACAAACTCCGGGGGAAAAATGGCCGACGTCGACCTGTCGAAGCTCGAGTTCTTCGAGGACTTCACACCTGACGAACTGAAAAAGGTGCGAGCGCTCGCCGAGGACGTCTCCGCGGAGGCCGGGGCGGTCCTGATGGAACAAGGCGACGTGGGGCAGGAAGCGTTCGTGATCTGCGCCGGTCAGGCCGGCGTGTACGTGGGCGGCAACCGGGTCGCGACCGTCGGCCCCGGCTCTGCCGTGGGGGAGATGGCCCTGCTCGACAAGCGGCCGCGCTCGGCCACGGTCCGGGCGCTCACCGACCTCGAACTCCTGTCGTTCAAGACCAAGCCGTTCCAGGACCTGCTCGAGACCATGCCGAAGGCGGCAGGCCGGGTGATCGCCCAGCTGAACGAGAAGCTGCGCGAGCAGAACCGACAGCTGTGACGTGACCCGGCCGTCGTGATCCGGCCGTCGTGATCAGGCCAGGGTGATCTGGCCTGCCGCGCTGCGATGCACGACGCGGTCGATCATGTCCTCGGCGACCATGACGGACATGGTGTCGGGGTCGGTCGTGGTGCCCCACGCCCGCCGACCGTCGTCGAGGAGCAGCGCGACGAACGCCGCTTCGGGAGTGCCGTCCTTGGCGTGCATGACGACCCAGCTCTCGACGGTCGCCGGCCCTTCGTGGTCGGTCGAGAGCTCGCGCGACGGCAGGGCGTCGATCTCGTCCTGGGGGTACACGTGCCGGAACCCGTGGGCGGTCGGCTCGGTCGAGTAGACGCCGAAGGCGTGCTTGGTCAGATAGCCGCCGTTGCCCCACACGAGGCCGGTCGAGCCGGGGTCGTTGCGCAAGGTGTCGACCATCGCGGCGATCCCGTGCATCACGTAGTTGTTCCACGGCCCCCCGGCGAAGCTCAGGCCGCCGGTCTGGGTCAGCTGGCGGTCGAGGTCGATGCCGAGTTCGTCGGCGCCCACCTGCACGGCCACGGGGAAGCACGAGTAGAGGTCGAGGTGGTCGATCTCGTCGATCGTGGTCTCGGCCGCTGCCAGGGTCGCACGGCCGATGACGCCGACGGCGGGGGAGGTGTAGAGGTTGTCGCGGTGGGAGATGAACGGATGCTCGTGCCCGTCGCCGCCGGCGAGGGGGAAGACCCACTTCTCACGGGGCACGCCGAGCCGCTCGGCGACCTCGACCGAGCACACGATGACGGCAGCACCCTGCTCGACCGCGTTGTTCGAGTTCATGACCTTGGTGTACGGCATCCCGACCATGCGATTCGAGGGGGTCGGGGTGACGATCTCCTCGGGGGTCATCGGCTCCTGGATCCAGGCGTTGGGGTTCTTGGCCGCCACCTCGGAGAAGCGGGACCACAGCCGCCCGAGGTGCCCGAGGTGCTCCTCCATCGTGCGGCCCAGGTGGTGGCGACGCGCCTGTTCGAACATCGGGTACACCTGCACCGGCATCACGATCCCGAGTTCGATCTCGG
>JBFIHN010000449.1:0-2878 GCA_041601775.1 Acidimicrobiales bacterium | reverse complement strand
TCCTCGTCGTAGAACCAGACCGGCGACAACCGCTTCGGGTCGGCGGTGAGACCCTCGAGGCAGTCGGACGAGATGGTCTCGAACCACTCCTCCTCGGTCAGATGCACGTCGACGGTGAGCGCGGCGGTCGAGTCGGTCATGGACGTCCTTGTGCTGGTGCTCGCCCGACGAGGTCGCGGGCGAGGCGCAGGCCGGTGAAGGGCCAACGGGCGGGCGGCGGGAAGAAGTTGCGGTAGGTCGACCGGATGTGGCCCGGCGGGGTCACGCAGCTGCCACCGCGCAACACCTGCTGGCTGACCATGAACTTGCCGTTGTACTCACCGATGGCGCCGGGTCCGGGGGCGAACCCCGGGTAGGGCGTGTACGACGATGACGTCCACTCCCACACGCCCCCGAAGAAGTCGGCACGGCCGACCGGTGTCGGGCGAGGGTGCAACACGTCGAGGTCGAGCACGGGCGGGTCGGGGTCGACGTGCTCACGCGCGGTGATCTCCCACTCGGCCTCGGTCGGCAGTCGGGCGTCCGACCACCGAGCGAATGCATCGGCCTCGTAGTAGCTCACGTGGCACACGGGATCGGCAGGGTCGACGTCGCGTCGTCCCGACAGCGTGAACACGGTCCACGACCCCTCGTCGTCACGCCAGTAGAGCGGCGCCTGCAGGGTGCCGTCGCACACCAACGCCCATCCGTCCGACAACCACAGTTCGGGGCGCTCGTACCCGCCATCGGCGAGGAACGCCTGCCACTCCCCACACGTGACCGTGCGGTCGGCGATCTCGAACGGTTGCACGTGGACGGCGTGACGCGGTCGTTCGTTGTCGTAGCAGAACGCACCATCGTCGCCGGCTCCGACCTCGACCAGTCCACCGGCGTGCTCGATCCACGCGACCGGCCTCGACACGCCGACGGTCGCATCGCGGAACGCCCGATACGCCGGGTCGAGGACGCTCTGGGAGAGCACATGCTTGGCGTCCATCAGCAACAACTCCTGGTGCTGCTGTTCGTGGTGGAGACCGAGCTCGACGAGGCCGGCGAGCGCTGCATCCACGCCGACGTCGAGCAGTGCGATCATCGCGGAGTCGATCGAGCGTCGGTAGTCGGCGACGTCGTCGGCGGTGGGGCGCGAGACGGCACCCCGCGCGGCCCGCGGATGCCGGGGCCCGACCGCCTCGTAGTACGAGTTGAACAGGTAGCGGTACTGCGGATGGAAGGGCCGGTGCCCGGCCACGTGCGGGCCGAGCACGAACTCCTCGAAGAACCAGGTGACGTGGGCGCGATGCCACTTCGTCGGGCTCACGTCCGGCATCGACTGGACCGTCTGGTCCTCGGGCCCGAGCGGAGCGGCGAGCGCCTCGGTCAGGTCCCGGACCTCGCAGTACGGCGTGTGCGACACGGCCATCACCCTGGCACCGTAACCCCGAGCGCCCGTCGCCTGTCTGCGGTGGCCGCTCCCCTCGTCACGTTCCGGGAACCCGGCGGGCACCGGCGCCATTCCCCGCGTCGGAGCGACCCGTCAGATCCCGTGCAGCTCGGCGAGCGCCAGACCCGACTCGCCCGCCACGGCATAGACGAGATACACGCGGTCGCCGTCCTCGACGATCGCCGGGTCACGGAGCTGCCGGACGCGGCTCGTGACCTGGCCACGGGCGGACGGCGCGACGTCGAGATCGGCGCCCTCCCACGCCTCCTCGGGCCACAGCACGGACTCGGGTCCCTTCGGTGTCCACGTCGACCAGTCGCCGGCGAGGTCGATCGTCGAGTGCAGGACGTGTTCGGGGGCATCGCCCACCCGGGTCCAGAAGACGTGCAGGACCTCCGCTCGACGCAGGAGGGCACAGTGTCGGAAGTCGTTGCCGAAGACCATCGCACCCGCCTCCCATACCCGGAGGTCGTCGGATCGATACAGGATTCCTGGCATCGACATCGCCAGCCACTTCCCGTCGAATCGTTGCGGCAGGATGCGGAGATAGGGGAACGCGATCAGGGCATCGTGCGCCCGGAAGTCGATCCCGTCGCTCGACTCGGCCATCCGGCTCAGTTGGCTGCCGTCTGCGCACAGGCCGTGGAACGCCATCCACAGGAGCTGCCGTTCGTGGTCGACGACCACGTCGGGCGATGCGATGTGCGGCGTGAAGTGCGCGTCGTGGCCCTCGGCCTCGACCGCTGCCGCCTGGATCGGGTTGACGATCGCGATGTCGTGGGGCGTGGTCGTGGGGAAACGCGATGCGCCGAGATGCAGCGATCCCGGCTCGTGCAACGTGTACGGACCCGTGATCTCGTCCGCGTGGGCCAGGCGGATGTGGTCGCCCTTGTGGTCGGCGAAGTAGAGGTACCAGCGACCCAGGGGATCCTCGACCCAGTCGGGGACCCGGACCAGCGACGGACCGTTGATGTTGTCGCCGGCCGCCGGATGCGTCTGCGGAGTGATGATCGGCCCGAGCCGAGTGATCTCCATCGCCAGCATCGTCCCACAGCTACGGTGCCGGAGACTCTGGGAGGACTCATGGCCGACGATCCGTTGGACGACTTCGAACGCACCACCTTCACCCACGACGGGAAGACCCGCGACGTCTTCCGGGCCGGCACCGGCCCCGCAGTGATCGTCATGAGCGAGATCCCGGGCATCACCCCCAAGGTCGCCGACTTCGCGCGCATGGTCGTCGGCATCGGGTGCACCGCGGTCATGCCGCACCTGTTCGGCGAACCCGGCCGCGATCCAGCCCCCGGCGGCAAGCCGGCGGTCGGCTACGGCGCCAAGAGCATGCTCCCGACGTGCATCTCGCGCGACTTCACGGTCTGGGCGACGGGGAAGACCTCGCCGGTGATCGACTGGCTGCGTGCGCTCGCTCGCGACGAACACGAGCGTTGCGGCGGCCCG
>JBFIHN010000448.1:0-2890 GCA_041601775.1 Acidimicrobiales bacterium | reverse complement strand
CGGCCTCCTGGCAATCGAGGACGACGACCGTCGTGGCGTTCCGCCACTCCATGATCTCCGGGTGCAGCTCGGGCTCATCGACGAAGTAGAGGTCTCGGGCCTTGAAGTCGGTCAGATTCCTCACGAGTAGGTCGCGCTGACCCCCGGACGCGACTTCTGCGAGCCGGGCACTGTCGGGGTTCGGTGGGTTGGAGAACTCGTTGACGGCCGCCCAGTAGTCCCCGTACGCCTGCAACACGTCTGAGGCGACCGATTCCGACACGCAGCCCGTCAGCGCAACCGGCTCGACGGACTCGATGGTGACAGCGCCGTCGGCATCGATGGAGGCAGTGCCTCGGTAGTAGTTGGCTTCACCCACGGCCGCGGCAGGCGAGATGAGCAAGCAGTCATCGATGACGTACGTATCCGGGTCGTCCGGACTCTCGGTGACCGTGGGCTCGCTCCTCACCGACCGACTGACATCGGCGGTGGCGGTGTCTGCTCGTTCCGGGTGGAGCGATGTGACGATCCGCTCGGCGACGCTGTCGGCAGTTCCCGGGATGTCGTCCGGGGTCGCGTCGCTGCGTGCCGCCGCGCTCCATGCCTCGGTCCAGGCTTCGGCGACAGCAGACGCACGGTCTGGCTCGCCCGTCGTGGATGTCGTCGACTCGGGTGCTGACGTCGACGAGTCGGACGCGTCGGTCGTCGGAGACGTCGATCGATCGTCGTCGTCGCTGCAGGCGGCGGCCATGAAGACGGCGACCGCCATGACGACCGCTAGCAATCGGAATCTGGTCGCTCGGAGGGACGATCTCACCACAGGAACCTCGCGGTTCGCATCGCTCGGGATGCTTCACGTGTGGGTCGAGCGGACCTTGGCCGTGGGCTGCGCTCGACGATCCGTCCCCACGAGGTTCGCCGCGATGGTACCGCAACGGATCGACCTCCCGTCGAAGTCTCCATGCGGGTCCACCGTTCGCCGTCAGCGATGCTCGTTCAGTCCAAGTGGCGCAAGCTTCGCGCGTTGGCCCAAATCGTGCATCTGGAACCGACGCGGACGATGGTGGACGCGGAGATCCATCTGGTGGATCGTGTCCTCATGGACGAGTCCGTGTTTGGGGCAGCCGATGACCAACAGGTGACGGAGCGTGCTCAGCGGACGGGACGTCGAGCGGGCTCCCATGCAGTTGGCGTGCAACTCACACGTCGACATTGGAGAACATCAGCGACGCTTACGAGCAATCGATCTAGCCCCTGACCTGCCAACTCGCTGCAAAGCAGGAGGTCAGCGTCTCGTCCGTGTCCATCTTGTAAACAGCAGGTCACCGGTTCGAATCCGGTCTCGGGCTCCATTCAGGCCGCCGCGTGAACTCGACGTCTGAGGCGTCGGGGGCCGACGCCTGCGACGTCGAGAACGGGGCGCGTGTCGACGGATCGGGCGCCATTGGGTCTCGGCCTCCTGATCGGCGTACGGTTCCGCAGCCGTCGTAGCAGCGAAGTCCGGTGAGATCCCGGCGCTGTCCCGCAACTGTGATGCCCTTCGGGGCGAGTCAGGTCGCCTGCTCGACGGTACGAATCAGGCTCTCGAGGAAGGGCTGTTCGCGCGGTCCGACCCTGGATCGTGGGACACGACATCCTCGACCGACAGGAGGATGCATGACCCGAATGACCCGAAAGACCATGCGATCGGCCGCCGCGCTGCTCGCGATCACCCTTGCCTTCGCTGGATGCGGCGACGACGACACCGTGGTGTCCGCGCCGGAAGCAGTCACGGATGGATCGACGTCGACCTCGTCGACGCCCGAGCCGATGTTTCCCGTGACCGTGACAGCCGACAACGGCGAGGTCACGATCCCGACCGAGCCGACTGCGATCGTCTCCTTGTCACCGTCGATCACCGAGATGCTCTACGCCGTCGGCGCGGGTGACCAGGTGGGTGCGGTGGACGCATCGTCCGACTTCCCGGCCGATGCGCCCGTCACCGAGCTGAGCGGGTTCCGTCCCAACGTCGAGGCCATCGGTGCCCTGGCCCCGGATCTGGTGTTCCTCGCCCGCGATCGAGATGACGTCGTCGCCACGCTCGAGGGCGTGGGGATCACCGTCGTGCTCCTCGAGGCGCCCGAGTCCCTCGAGGATGTCTACGGTCAGATCGAGACCGTCGCGGCCGCCACCGGTCATCTCGACGCAGGTGCCGAGGTCGCGGCCGAGGTCGAGTCGGGCATCGCCGCTCTGCTGTCCGACGTCCCCGAACGCGACGAGCCGCTCACGTACTTCTACGAGTTGACCGACGAGTACAACACGCTGACCTCCGAGACCTTCATCGGAGCGGTGCTGGCGTTGGCGGGACTGGACAACATCGCCGACGGTGTCGATCCGGGAGCGGGCAGCTACCCGCAACTGACCGCCGAGTACGTGCTCGACACCAACCCGGACGTGGTCTTCGTCGCGCACGCCGACGGGTCAGCGCCCTCCGCAGACGAGTTGTCGGCACGACCGGGGTGGGCTGAGCTGACCGCGATCGTCGAGGGCCGCGTCGTCGCGCTCGACCCCGACATCGCGTCGCGTTGGGGCCCACGCATCGTCGACCTGTTCGACGACGTGGTCCGAGCGACGGCCGCGATCGGTTGACCGATGGCACTGCGGTCGTGTCGGAAGGTGCTGTGCCGCGGCGCCATCCGACACGACCGCCCCTCCGGTGGCTCGTACTGTCGCTCGTCGTTGCCGGCGCCGCGGTGGTCGTGTCGGTCTCCGTCGGCCCGATCGGCGTGTCGCCGTTCGACGCGCTGCGGGTCGTCGTGGACCGGCTTCCCGGGGTCGCTCTCGATCACGGTCTGGATCCGACCAGGGCAGCGATCATCACGGAGGTACGCCTCCCTCGTGTCCTGCTCGCTTCTCTGGTCGGTTCCGTCCT
>JBFIHN010000447.1:0-2894 GCA_041601775.1 Acidimicrobiales bacterium | reverse complement strand
GCGCGTCGTCGCCGCACTCCTCGAAGAACGACTCCCAGTCGCGCCGTGGCCATTCGAGGTAGTGCTGACGCCGGGTCGCGTCGGAGAGCACGCCGTCCATGTCGAAGACGACGGTCTCGCCCACGTCCACGGGCCCGGCGCTCCAGCACCAGTTGTCGGGGTCGACCCAGGGGCGTTCGGTCACGAGAGCGTGAGATCGAAGATGGTCGACGGCTGCAGCTGGCCCCGGATGGCGCCACCACCGAAGTCGGTGGTGTGGATGTTGGCGTAGAAGGCGTCGGGAGCGTCGAGGACCTCGGCCACCAGATCGTCGGCGACCGCCACGCACACATCGGTCCAGGTGTCGGTGTCGCCGTCGGTCGAGGTGGGCATCCCGATGGGGATCACGACGTCGCCGCTGTTGCCTGCCGGGCCGAAGTGGATGTGCGCGTCGGTGACGTCGGCGCTCAGACCGGTGGCCTCCATGTCGAAGCACCATTCGCCGTTCACCGCGGACTCGACCTCGACGCGCCCGGCCGCCGCGGGGTCGCCGGGACCGGGCACCTCGCCGTCGCCGTCGAGGTCGGCGACGAAGACCAGGGGATCGCCGAGGCCGTCTCCTTCGCCGGGGTCGTCGGGCACGGCGTCATCGGCCGGGTCGTCGGCGGGGTCATCGGCCGGTTCATCGGCGGGGGTCGTGGTCGAGGTGGTGTCGTCCGGCGTCTCGGCGACGGTGGTCGTGGTGACGTCGACCGAGCTGGCGGATTCGTCGCCACCAGTGCACGCGGCGAGACCGACGACCGCCACCACCGCGGTGGAGCGAACGAGACCGGCGAAGCGCTGCATGTCGAGAGGGTACGCGGAAGACCGACCTGCCCGAGGCACACGGCTGGGACGACGTGCCACCTGGAACCAACTCGGCACCGACATCGACGGAGAAGCAGCCAACGACCAATCCGGGGAGTCGGTGGCGTTGAGCAACGACGGCACCACCATCGCCATCGGCGCCCCCTACAACGACAACGACGACGACATCAACGCGGGACACGTGCGGGTCTACGGCCTGCCCGGGTCGATCACCGTGCACGTCGACGCCGACACCGACACCGCCTTCACCTACACGGGCGACGCCCCCGGCAACCATCACCAGCAGCGATGCCATCACGGTCCCGGTCCGCGCCGGCACCTACACCGCCACCCAGACCACCCCCACCGGCTGGACCCTCACCGCCATCACCTGCGACGACACCGACTCCACCGGCACCACCACCGACGCCACCGCGACCTTCGTCGTCGCCCCGGCGAACACGTCACCTGCACCTACACCAACACATCCACTCCGACACCCGAGCCCGAGCCCGAGCCCGAGCCCGAGCCGACGTCCGGTGCCGTGCGCCCCGACGTCGTCCAAGCCCCCGCCGCCACACCCACCCTGCCGCAACCCACCTTCGTCGGCTGACGGTCACACTGCAGGACCACAGCAGTGCGAGTTCGGACCGCCGACCTCAGTCCTCGTCGCTGCCTGCGGCTCGGGTGCTGATCTCGTCGACCACACTCGCGTCGGCGAGGGTCGTGGTGTCGCCCAGGTCACGGCCCTCGGCGACGTCGCGCAACAGGCGCCGCATGATCTTCCCCGACCGGGTCTTGGGGAGCTCGGGGACGAGGATGACCGTCCGGGGCTTGGCGATGGGGCCGATCTCCTTCGAGACGTGCTCGCGGAGCACCTCGCCCAGGCCGTCCTCGTCGACGCCGCCGCGGAGGATCACGTAGGCGATGGGGATCTGACCGGTGGTGGCATCGGTCGCGCCCACGACCGCGGCCTCGGCCACGGACGGGTGGCTGACCAGCGCCGACTCGATCTCCGTCGTCGACAGCCGGTGGCCCGACACGTTCATCACGTCGTCGACCCGGCCGAGCACCCACAGGTAGCCGTCGGGGTCGATCTTGGCGCCGTCGCCGGCGAAGTAGCGGCCGGGGAACCGGGACCAGTAGGTCTGGCGGTAGCGCTCGTCGTCACCCCAGATGCCGCGGAGCATCGACGGCCAGGGCTGGGTGATGGTCAGGTAGCCGCCGCCCTCGGCGACCGGGTTGCCCTCGTCGTCGACGAGTTCGGCCGAGATGCCCGGCAACGGATGCGTGGCCGTACCGGGACGGGTGGTCGTGACCCCGGGCAATGGGCTGATCATGATGCCGCCCGTCTCGGTCTGCCACCAGGTGTCGACGATCGGGCAGCGCTCGCCGCCGATGACCTCGTGGTACCACATCCACGCCTCGGGGTTGATCGGCTCGCCGACCGTGCCGAGCTGCTTCAGGCTCGTCAGATCGTGGCCGTCGGGCTCCTGGCGACCCCACTTCATGAAGGTCCGGATGGCCGTGGGCGCGGTGTAGAACTTGGTCACGCCGTAGCGCTCGATGATGTCCCACAGGCGGTCGTTGCCCGGGTGGTTGGGCACGCCTTCGTACATGATGCTGGTGCAACCGTTGGTGAGCGGGCCGTAGACGATGTAGCTGTGGCCGGTCACCCAGCCGATGTCGGCCGCACACCAGTAGACGTCGGTCTCGGGATGGATGTCGAAGACGTACTTGTGGGTGAAGGCGACCTGGGTCAGGTAGCCGCCGGTCGTGTGCATGATGCCCTTGGGCTTGCCCGTGGTGCCCGAGGTGTAGAGGAGGTAGAGCAGGTCTTCGCTGTCCATCGCCTCGGCCGGGCAGTCGGCGCTCGCCGACGACATGAGGTCGTGCCACCAGTGGTCACGACCGTCGACCATGACCGGCGCGGTGTCACACCGGTTGACGACGACCACGGCGTCGATCGTCGACGTGTCGGCGAGGGCGACGTCGGCGGCCGGCTTGAGCGTGGCCGGGACCCCGCGGCGGTACCCGGCGTCGGCGGTGATGAGGACCTTGGCCTCGGC
>JBFIHN010000446.1:0-2909 GCA_041601775.1 Acidimicrobiales bacterium | reverse complement strand
GCGGACCACGAACTCCCCGTCGACCTTGGAGATGTCGAGACCGGGGCAGAACCACGATTTGCCGGCGGTGAAGTAGTGGGGTGAGCCGTCGACGCCACGCGCCTTGCCGGCCTCGTAGCCATGCGCCACGGCCGCTCGGTCGTCGTCGGTGGCGTCGTCGAGGCCGGCCGCGTCGAGCACCGCTCGGGCGACGGCGGGGTCGCCGATGTCGCGGCCCTGCTCGAAGAGCGCATCGCGCAGGGCGAGGCTCACGGCCAGGCCCTCGGCATTGCCGGCGCGGTAGGCGCGCTCGGCTGCGGCCAGTGCCGGGAGCGACGTGGTCGGAAACGTCGCCTGGTCGAAGCCGGCGAACAACGTGGGTGCGACCTCGGTGCGTATGGCGCGGATCTCTGCCGCCACGTGGGCCGGGTCGAGCGGCGCACCGTTGACCCACTCGAGGGGCCACGGATGGACCCGGACCTCCACGCCGTCGGGGAGCGATGCGATCGCTCGGCGGAGGCCGGCGTGGGTGAAGGGGCAGACCACGTCGGCATGGATCTCGAGGTCGGCGGGCATGGCCTTTGTCTATCTGCCCCTCCGCCTGCCTGCTCGGTAGGGTCTCGGCGATGGACGACAAGCTCCGCAACGCACTCGACGAGATCCAGTCCGCGATCCGGCGGTTCGAGGCCGACGGGGTCATCGACGCCGACGAGCGTGGCCAACTCCGCGATCTGGCCGACAAGCTCGGGAACGCGCTCGAGGATCCCGACGAGCACGATGGTCTGGCCGAGCAACTCGAGGAGTCCGCGATCCGCTTCGAGGGCAACCACCCCACCATCGCTGCGGTCATCCGGAGTGCGGTCGACACGCTCACCGGGCTCGGCATGTGACCGAGCGGTTCTCGACGGCGATCGCGCGCATCGACGCGGCAAACGCCGACGACCCGAACACGATCGACGTCGGGGGCGAACGTCGGCCCAAGGAGCAGGCGCACGCGGAGATGGCCTCCGCCTGGCTGCGCCATCTCGACCCGGAGGCGTCCGAGCTCCAACTCCTGGCCGCTCGCGCCCACCATCTGCGGCGGTGGTCGCTGCCTCGCGCCACCTATCCCGACGGTCGGGCCGGCTATCTGCGGTGGCGCGCCGACCTGAAGAAGCAGCACGCCGACGAGGTGGGCGCGATCCTCGCCGACGTCGGCTACACCGCTGACGAGATCGATCGGGTCCGCCAGATCATCGAGAAACGAGCGCTACGGACGGATCCCGCGGTGCAGGCGCACGAGGACGCGCTGTGCCTGGTGTTCCTGCAGACGCAGGTGGACGAGACGCTCGCCAAGCTGCCCGACGACGAGCGCCGGATCGAGGTCTTGCGCAAGACCGCCGAGAAGATGTCGCCCGAGGCGCTCGAGATCGCCGGTGGGCTCGACTACTCGGCCTCGACGGCAGCGCTGTTGCGCCGGGCACTCGGCGCCTGAACGATCCGTCGTCCCGGTCCGCCGCTCAGGCGGGGAGCGAGCAGCGGTTGGGTCCGAGCTCGAGGTCGCGGAGTTCGTCGGCGCCGACGCGAGGTCGTCCCATGTTGGCGTGGATGATCTCCACGTAGTTCGGGGGTCGATCGGTCGCCGCAGCCGCCGCCCAGCGGACGAAGTCGTCTTCGTCGAGTGAGAGGGGGCGCAGGTCGCGGCGAAGGTCGCCGACGGTCGCGGTCACGATCTCGCCCGGACGGATGTGGACGTCCTCGCCGACGTGAGACGGCAGGACCCGCGTCGCGTCGCCGAGGCAGAGCACCCGCTCGTGCAGCGACGCGTAGAGGTTGTGGGCGAACTCCTCCGCCCGGTCGGCCAGGTCGGGTCGGCCGACCCCGTCGACGAACAAGGTGTCGCCGGTGAGGACGGCGTCGTCGCCGACCCGGAAGATCGTCGAGCCCTCGGTGTGGCCGGGCGTGTGGAGGACCGAGACCCCGAGGTCGGTTCCGCAGGGCAGCGTGAACACCTGCTCGTCGGTGAGGGGCTCGTAGTCGAAGTCGAACGTGTCGGCGGGGTTGAGGTAGAGCGTCGCCCCGGTTCGTCGTGCGAGCTCACGCGCCCCCGAGAGGTGGTCGGCGTGCAGGTGGGTGTCGAACACGCCGACGATCGTCCAGTCGCGCGCCGTCGCGATCTTCTCGTACACCTCGACCTCGGTCGACGGGTCGACGACGTAGGCCTCGCCGCAGCTCCCGACGACGTAGGACAGGCAGCCCTTCGCCCGTCGGCGGACCTGGACGACGGTGGCTTCGCCGGCGAGGACCTCTGCCGTGTCGTAGACCTTGGCCCACGAACCCATCCCGCCCTCGAGGTCGACGACGTCGAACCCGTGGCGATCGAGGATCTCGTACGCCTGGAGCGACCGTCCGCCCGCAGCGCAGTGTGCGACGACGGGGTGGTCGCGCGGGATCTCGTCGAGTCGGTCGACCAGTTCGCCGACGGGGATGTTCGTCGACCCCGGGATGCGCCACTCGGCGTACTCGTCGGGTTCGCGGACGTCGAGAACGAAGGGTTCGGCCTCGGTCCCGATGTTCTGGGCGAGTTCGGATGCGGTGATGGTTCGATGCATGGGAGCCTCCGGTTACGTGTCTGCGTATACCCTAGGGGGTATAGTCTCGGAATACCACCCGGGGTATACCTGAGCCTCGGGCCTGCCGGAGCAAGGACGGACCATGAACACGAGAGCGCTCCTCGCATCGCCACTGGGCTTCCTGGTCGGCTTCGCGCTGGGCGCGCTCGGCGGAGGCGGTTCGATCCTGGCTGTGCCGGTCCTCGTCTACGTCGCCGGACAGACCCCGAGCGATGCCACCACCACGTCGTTGCTCGTCGTCGCCGGCGCATCGGTCTTCGGCCTGGCCGGTCACTGGCGTGCGGGCCGTGTCCGGGTGGCGCCGGGTCTGCTGTTCGG
>JBFIHN010000445.1:0-2910 GCA_041601775.1 Acidimicrobiales bacterium | reverse complement strand
TTCCGCATGGTCGCCGACTACTCGCCGGCCGGTGATCAGCCCCAGGCGATCGCGCAGCTGACCGAGGGGATCCGGGCGGGGGAGCGGCAGCAGACGTTGCTCGGCATCACCGGGTCGGGCAAGAGCGCGACCATCGCGTGGACGATCGAGCAGATCCAACGGCCGACGTTGGTGATCGCCCCCAACAAGTCGCTGGCCGCGCAGCTCGCCAGCGAGTTCCGGGAGTTCTTCCCCGACAACAAGGTCGAGTACTTCGTCAGCTACTACGACTACTACCAGCCCGAGGCCTACGTGCCGTCGAGCGACACCTACATCGAGAAGGACTCGTCGGTCAACGACGACATCGACCGCCTCCGGCACGCATCGACCTCGGCGCTGCTGACGCGACGAGACGTGATCGTCGTCGCCTCGGTCTCGTGCATCTACGGCCTCGGCTCGCCGGAGGACTACCGGGCGAACCTCCTCTATCTGAAGGTGGGGGAGGAGTACGACCAGCGCACCGTGCTCCGGAAGCTGGTCGACATGCAGTACGACCGCAACGACGCCAACCTGGTGCGCGGCAACTTCCGCGTCCGTGGCGACACGCTCGAACTGCACCCGGCCTACGACGAGGACCCGGTCCGCATCACGTTCTTCGGCGACGAGATCGAGGAGATCACCGTCGTCGACTCGCTCACCGGCGAGAAGGTGGCCGAGCACGAGGACCTGGCCGTCTACCCGGCCACGCACTACGTGGCCGGCGAGGACCGCCTGGCGAAGGCCGTGGTGCGCATCGAGGCCGAGCTCCACGAGCGGCTGGCGACCTTCGAGAAGGAGAACAAGCTTCTCGAGGCACAGCGGCTGCGCATGCGTACGCAGTACGACCTCGAGATGATGCAAGAGGTCGGCTACTGCAACGGCATCGAGAACTACTCGGCACCGATCGACGGCCGGGCCCCGGGCGAGACCCCCAACACGCTCCTCGACTTCTTCCCCGACGACTACCTCGTCGTGATCGACGAGTCGCACGTGGCCGTGCCGCAGCTGCACGGCCAGTACGAGGGCGACCGGAGCCGTAAGGAGATCCTCATCGACCACGGGTTCCGGCTGCCGTCGGCGGCCGACAACCGACCGCTCCGCTTCGAGGAGTTCACCGAGCGGGTGAACCAGGTCGTCTACGTGTCGGCCACCCCGTCGCCGTACGAACGACGGGAGAGCTCGCGCATCGTCGAACAGGTGGTCCGCCCGACCGGCCTCGTCGACCCCGAGGTCATCGTCAAGCCCACCAAGGGGCAGATCGACGACATCATGGAGCAGATCAGCCTGCGGATCGAGCAGGACGAGCGGGTGTTGATCACGACGCTCACCAAGAAGATGTCCGAAGACCTCTCCGAGTACCTGCTCGAACAAGGTGTGCGCTGCCGCTACCTGCACTCCAACATCGACACCATCGAGCGGATCGAGATCCTGCGGGCGCTCCGCCTCGGCGAGTTCGACGTCCTCGTCGGCATCAACCTGCTCCGCGAGGGGCTCGATCTGCCCGAGGTGTCGCTGGTCGCCATCCTCGACGCAGACAAGGAGGGCTTCCTCCGGTCGGAGACGTCGCTGATCCAGACGATGGGGCGGGCCGCCCGCAACGTCAACGGGCAGGTGATCATGTACGCCGACAAGGTGACCGACTCGATGCAGCGCGCCATCTCGGAGGTCCAGCGACGTCGCCAACTCCAGCTCGAGTACAACGAGGAGCACGGGATCGACCCGCAGACGATCCGCAAGGGCGTCACCGACATCCTCACGTTCCTGCGCGGCGGCGACGGCACGGCTCCCGTCCCCGACAAGGACAAGCGCAAGCGGACCGCAGCCGAACGCCAGAAGATCAAGGAGCTGACCGAGCTCCCGCAGGACGACGTCGAGCGGCTGATCATCGCCCTCGAGGAGGAGATGCACGAGGCGGCCGAGGAACTGCGTTTCGAGTACGCCGCGCGCCTCCGCGACGAGATCAAGGACCTGAAACGGGGCTCGGTCGACGCTCGTTGAGTCCGACCTCCCTCGATCGGTTCCGACCGGTCAGTAGCTTCGGCGTGTGCCGGAGGTGCGACGTCCCGTCGCGTTCGTGGTCCTGGGCCTGCTCTGCGGGCAGTTCCTCCTGCTCGGCCTGATCCAGGCGAGCCGCGACTCGGTGACCGTCGACGAGGCCGTCGACCTGACGGCGGGCCTGGTCGCGGTCGAACGTCACGACCTGCGGATGAACCCGGAACACGGACTGTTCCACCACGTGGTGCCGGGCGTCCTGCCCGCCCTGATCGCCGATCCGGTCATCCCCGACACCGCCGCCTACGGCGACGGCGACTGGTTCGACTACACCGACGACCTCATCCGGGCGAACGACCGTGCCGGCCGTCTCGACGACGTGGTGTTCTGGTTCCGGGTGGTGCCCTTGCTCCTGGGTGCGGCAACGGGTCTGCTCCTGTACGTGGTGGGGGCACGGCTGGCGAACCGGAGCGGGGGGCTGGTCGCCGCCGGTGTGTGGATGACCACGCCGTACGTGCTCGGGCTCGCGCACCTCGGCTCGCTCGACATCAGCTTCACGTTCTGGGTCGTGGCGTCGGTGCTGGCCTTCGACCGGTGGCGGGAGACGCCGGTCGACGCGCGGGCGCTCGCCCTGGCCGGCGTCCTCGGGGCGGCGCTCCTCACGCGGCACACCGCGATCGTCCTCGTTCCCGTGGTGCTCGTGTCGGTGGTCGTGGTCCACCGAGGCCGCGACCGGTGGCTGGCCCAGGCGGCCATGGTCCTGCTGGTGCCGCTGGTCGTGGTGTGGGTCGGCTACCGGGCCGTCGACCCGACGCCGGTCGAGGGCGCTCCTCGCGACCGGTTCGAGGCCCTGATCTCCACGGCGTCGGCCGACAGTCCGGTGGCAGCGGCGGCCCTGGC
>JBFIHN010000444.1:0-2911 GCA_041601775.1 Acidimicrobiales bacterium | reverse complement strand
TTCATCTCGATGCACAAGCCGTCGTGGGACCGGCTCGCGTACCTCTCGAAACGGGGGCGCAACGGTGGCAGGTCGCTCGAGCCCGACGAACTCGACGAGTTGGTGCACCTCTACCAGCGGGTGTCGGGACATCTGGCGCACGCCCGTGTGACCTACCGCGACCCCTCCCTCGACGCGCGGCTGACCACGGTCGTCGCCGCCGCCAACGCCGCGATCTACAGCACCCGGACCTCGGCCGGGGCCGCGATCCGCCGCTTCGTGTTCGCCTCGTTCCCGGGCGCGGTGTGGCGCATCCGACGCTTCGTCCTCGCCAGCGCGCTGCTCACCCTGGTTCCCGGGATCCTGGTCGGTGGGTGGATCGCGAACTCCGACGCTGCGCTCGATGCCTCCGGTCCCGAGGCCGTGCGGGCGGCATACGTCGAGGAGGACTTCGCCGACTACTACTCGTCCGAACCGGCCGCGCAGTTCGCCGCCGGTGTGACCTTCAACAACATCCGGGTCGCGATCACGGCCTTCGCCCTGGGGATCTTCGCCTGTGTCGGCACGGCGGCGATCCTCGTCTTCAACGGCGCGAACGTGGGTGTTGCCGGCGGGTTGTTCGCCGCCGTCGGCGAACACGCGCGCTTCTGGGGACTGATCCTCCCCCACGGCCTGCTGGAGTTGACGGCGGTCATCGTCGCCGGCGGCGCCGGTCTCCGGTTGGGGTGGGCGCTCATCGATCCCGGCGACCGCACCAGGACCGAGGCGCTGACCCACGAGGGGCGTCGGTCGGTGCTCGTGGTGCTCGGCCTCATCGGGGCCTTCGTCGTCGCCGGGCTGATCGAGGGCTTCGTCACCGGCAGTCCGCTGCCGACGGTGGCGCGGATCGCCGTCGGCGTCTCGGTCGAGGCCGCGTTCGTGGCCTACATCTTCCGGTTCGGACGCTCGGCCGAGGCCGAGGAGTCAGTCCTCGCCGGGATCTGACGCCGCGACCTCGGGCAGCCGGACCGCGCCGTCGTCGTCGAGTGGCCAGTACGGGTTGTGGGCGACCTCCCACGGGTGACCGTCGGGATCCAGGAACACGCCGTTGTACCCACCCCAGAACGCCTTCGAACCGGTCCGGCCGATCGTGGCGCCCGCGGCCTCGGCCTCGGCCAGCAGCTGGTCGACGGCGTCGGGTGAGTCGACGTTGTGCGCGAGCGTGATGCCGCCCCAACCGCCGTTGTCGGACACCGCACTGTCCTCGGCCAACTCCTCGCGGCTCCAGAGGCCGACCACCAGACCGCCGGCCTGGAAGAACACGACGTCGCCGCCGGGTGGTGACTGCCCCGACCAGCCGAGCGCCTCATAGAACGCCTGCGACCGTTCGAGGTCGGCGACACCCAGGGTGATGACGGACACGCGTTGCTCCACGAGAGGAGCTTCGCACGTGCCTGCGGTCAGAGGCGGCCCGATGCCTTCATCTCGAGGTAGGCGTCGCCGAGCATCGCCGCCAGCCGTTCCGGCGGCGCGTCGACGACCGTCGCACCGGCGGCGCGGAGGCGCGCTGCCGCACGGGCCCGCGATCGCAGCGTGCGCGCCGCAGCGGCCTGGCGGTAGGCGGATTCGTCGTCGACCACGGGGGCCTCCGCCCACGCCCGCACCTGGGGATCCTGGATCGCGCCCACGAGCAGCAGATGGGACCTCGTCAACACGGGGAGCGCAGGGAGGAGCGACTCGCCCACGGCCTGCTCGACGAGATCGGTGAGCAGGACGATCAACGCTCGGCGGCGGAAGCGGGAGAGCGTCTGGTGGAAGGCCCCCGCGTAGTCGCTGTCGACCAGCGTCGGCTCGAGCTCGTACAGCGCATCGGTCACCTTGCCGAGTTGCCCGCGTCCGTGGCCCGGCTGGACGACCGCCCGGACCGAGCGGTCGAAGGCCAGCAGACCGCAGCGATCGCCCAGACGGGTGGCGACGGTGGTGACCAGGAGCGCCGCGTCCATCGCGAACTCCGAGCGCGGCACGCCGTCGGTCGCGTCGCTGGCGACCCTGCCGGCCATCACCCGGCCGTTGTCGAAGAGCACCACCACGTTCTGGTTGCGCTCGGCCCGGAACGTCCGCACGATCGGTCGACCGGCGCGGGCCGTGGCCGACCAGTCGATCCGGCGGAACTCGTCGTCGACCGTGTACTCGCGGAGTTGGTCGAACTCGGTGCCGCCGCCACGCCCCTTCGCCGAGCGCAACCCGACTTCGAGGATGCGGGCACGATCGATCCGCAGCTCGGCTTCCTCCCGCGACCGGAAACGCGGGTACACCCGCAGCGTCGCCGGCTGCTGCCGTCGACCCTGCCGGGCCGCCAGGCCCAACGGCCCGTCCGCGCGCCAGACCAGCTCCGTCGGCTCGAAGCGGCCGCGACGCGTCGGCGCCAACAACGTCGACACCGTGAGCACCCCGCTCGCGGGCACCACGCCGGAGAAACGCCGGCTCCCGGCCCGCAGGCTCGGGGCGAGCTCGTCGGCGACCGCGATGCGAAACGACCGGCCGCGCAGGTCCCGGACGCGCCACGTCACCTCGTCGGTGCTGCCGAGCGTGATCACCTTCGGCAGGCGTCGCTCGATCACGAACGACGCCGATCGTGGGGCCAGCAGCCAGTCGACCACGGCGAGCGCCACCAACACTGCGTTGACGACCAACAGGCGGGTGGCGAGCGAGCCGGGGACCACGGCGACCGCGACGGCGGCGACGAGGGCCACCACCGCGAGACGAGGAGTGGGGACCGGCACGAGGTCAGCGTGGCGCGGGGACGGTGGCCAGGATGCCGTCGAGGACCGCGTCCGGCGTGGTGCCCTCGAGTTCGAGTTCGGGGCGGACCTGGATGCGATGGCGGAGCGTGGGACGGGCGACCGCCTTCACCTCGTCCGGGGTGACGAAGCTGCGCCCGGCGAGCCAGGCC
>JBFIHN010000443.1:0-2917 GCA_041601775.1 Acidimicrobiales bacterium | reverse complement strand
TGGTCGAGATCTCGCACGCCATCCACGAGCATCCAGAACTGAACTTCGAGGAGCGGTTCGCCCACGACCTGCTCTGCGACGAACTCGATGCGGCGTCGTTGCCCACGGAGCGCCATGCCTTCGGCCTCGAGACGGCGTTCGCCTCCCGGGTCGGCGCGGTGGGGACCGATGTCGCCGTCTGCCTCGAGTACGACGCCCTCCCGGGCATCGGCCACGCCTGCGGCCACAACATCATCGCCGCCGCCGGACTCGGCGCCGGTCTCGCCGCCGCGGCGGTGGCCGACGAGTGCGGAGGGCGCCTGTCGATCCTGGGAACACCGGCCGAGGAGGGTGGCGGTGGGAAGGTCTTCATGATCCGGGCCGGCGCATTCGACGGCGTCGACGCCGCGGTCATGGTCCATCCGGCCGGGGCCGAGCTGCGGGACATGACGACGTTGGCCGTGCAGCAGTGCGTGGCGACCTATGAGGGCGCCGCAGCGCACGCCGCTGCTGCGCCCCACGAGGGACGCAACGCCCTGGACGCAGCCGTGCTCGGCTACAACGGCGTGGCCGCCCTGCGCCAGCACATCCTTCCCTCGGAGCGCGTCCACGGTGTCTTCACCGACGGCGGCGACAAGCCCAACATCGTGCCCGCTCGAGCCCAGACCCACTGGTTCGTACGGTCGCCGACCGCGGCAGGACTCGACACGCTCAAGGAGCGGGTGGTCGCGTGCCTCCGGGCGGGTGCGGCCGCCACCGGGTGCGAGGTGACGATCGAGTGGGTCGACCCGCCGTTCGCCGACATGGTCGGCATCGGGACGCTGAACGACCTCTACACCGCCAACGCGGCACGGCTCGGGCGAACGGTCCTCGACGCCGCCGCGGCCGCCGACGCCGATGTGGCGCCGGTGGTGGGCTCGACCGACATGGGCGACGTCTCGTACGTGGTGCCCTCGATCCATCCCATGATCCAAGCCGCGCCCGACGGCACGCCCATCCACACGCCCGCCTTCGCCACGGCGGCGTGCGGGCCGATGGGGGATCGCGCGGTGATCGACGGCGCCAAGATCCTGGCGTGGACCGTCGTCGACCTGTGGATGGTCCCGGGGGCGATGGACGCTGCTCGCAGCGAGTTCGAAGGACGCCTCGCGCGCTGATCGGCGGACTGCCAGGGCATCGCAGCCCAGGGATCACGGGCCTGGCGAGCGGTCACCGGCCCGCACCCCGCCAGGTCCTACCATCGCGGCGTGGCCGTCTACATCGGTGAGGATTTCACCAGCGACGAAGCGGACATCCTCCGCCGTTACTTCACCAACCTCGATGGACCGGTCTTTGCCCTGGTCAACCTCCCCGAGGTCGTGAAGGGGGCCCTGTTCGCCCGTTACTCGCGCTCGCCCAAGTCACTGCGGCGCCTGTTCCTCGACGAGTTCGTCGGCGACCTCGACATCACCGGCGACCTCTCCGTCGACGCCACCGTCGGCCTCGAACGGGCCGAGCAGCTCTACCAGCGGGTGTTCCTCGAGTACGGCGACGACTCCGTCGCCCAGCTCGGCGGCGTCCACCTCGCCTGTGAACAGGCCTCCAACATCCTCACCAAGATCCTCGAGTGGGGCCGCCTCGCCGCGTACCTCGAGCAGTCCACGCGCTACATCGCCTACGACGCCCGCCTCGGCGGCCGGTACCGGTACTACCGCGATCCCGAGGTCCTGACCTCGCCGCTGGGCCTGCGGTACGTCGCCGAGATGGACGGCATGTTCGATGCCTACGCCGAACTCGTCCCGGTGATGCAGGACTTCTTCCGCGAGCAGTTCCCCAAGGCCGACGACGACTCCGACCTCGTGTACCGGCAGGCCATCAAGGCCAAGGCCCTCGACTCGATCCGAGGCATGCTGCCGGCGGCGTCGCTGTCCAATGTCGGGATCTACGGCACCGGCCAGTCCTACGAGATGCTGCTGTACCGCATGCGCAGCCATCCGCTGCCCGAGTCCCGCGCCTACGCCGACCTCATGCTGACCGAGCTGCGCAAGGTCATCCCGTCCTTCCTGCGTCGTGTCGACCTCCCCGACCGGGGCGACGTGTGGCGCGACTACTTCGAGGACCGCGAATCGGCCATGGCCTCGATCGCCACGAAGCTCTTCCGCGGGGTGGAGCCCGAGGACGTGCCCGAGGTGACGCTCGTCGACTTCGATCCCGACGCGGAGATCAAGGCCGTGGCCTCGATGCTCTACGCGTACACCGACCTGCCCGAGACCCAGCTCGAGACGCGGGTGCGGGCGATGTCGGTGGAGGACCGGATCGCCGTGATCCGCGCCTACGAGGGAGATCGCAAGAACCGCCGACACAAGCCCGGCCGCGCCCTCGAACGGCCCCAGTACCGCTTCGACGTCCTCGCCGACTACGGGGCGTTCCGCGACCTCCAGCGCCACCGCATGCTCACGCTCGAGTGGCAGAAGCTCACGACCCGGCACGGCTACGTCCGTCCGCCCGCCGTCGATGCGGCCGGACAGTCCGCCGCCTTCGACGCCGCGTTGGAGCGCTCGGCCGACCTCCACGACGACCTGGTCGACGACTTCCCCGAGCAGGCCAGCTACGCCGTGTCGTTGGCCTACAAGGTCCGTTTCTACATGCACGTCAACGCTCGGGCGGCCACCCACATGCTCGAGCTGCGCTCCGGCCCCCAGGGGCACCCGGCGTATCGCCGGGTCGCGCAGGAGATGCATCGGCTCATCGCCGAAGAGGCCGGTCACCGGGCCATCGCCGAAGGGATGCGCTACGTCGACCACTCGGCCGAACCCGCGCTCGAACGGCTCGACGCCGAGCGTGCCGCCGAGCAGCGACGCTCGGTCCGGCAGCCGTAGACGACCCGTCATGCGGCACGGGATCGTCCTCCGGGGCGGACGTGCCCTGGTGGACGGGGCCTGGACCGAACGCGACGTCG
>JBFIHN010000442.1:0-2930 GCA_041601775.1 Acidimicrobiales bacterium | reverse complement strand
GTCCGCGAACGCTCCGTACGCGAGGGCCTGGGCGACGTGGTCGGCGCCGAATACGGCAGCGAGTACTACGTCGAGTACATCCGCCGCCTCCTCTACGACGAGTACGGCGCCGACGTCGTCAACGGCGGTGGCCTGCGGGTCTACACGTCGCTCGACATGGACCTGCAGCAGGCGGCGTACGAGTCGGTCTACCGCGACGTGCTCGACCAGGAGGACGACCCCGCCGGCGCCCTGGTCAGCGTCGACGACGTGGGGCGCGTGGTCGCGCTCGTGGGCGGCAAGGACTTCGATGCCTCGGAGGTGAACCTCGCGCTGGGTGCGCTGGCCGGTGGCTCGGGACGTCCCCCCGGGTCCTCGTTCAAGCCGATCGTGCTCGCCGAGGCGCTCGGCCAGGACATCTCGGCCCGCTCGAAGTTCATCAACGAGAACGAGATCGTCCTGCCCCGGGCCAACAACGGTGACGACTGGGAGGTCAGCAACTACTCCGACGGCGCCGAGAACCTGGTCGATCTGGTCGAGGCCACCAAGGTGTCCTCGAACACCGTGTACGCACAGCTCATGTTGGAGGTCGGGCCGGCCAACGTCGTGGCGCTCGCGGAGCAGCTCGGCGTCGAGACGCCGCTGCCGGCGGTCAACGCCCTCGTGCTCGGTTCCGGTGACGTCTCCGTGCTCGACATGGCCAGCGCCTATTCGACCTTCGCCCGTCGCGGTGAGCAGATCGACCCCGTCTTCATCACCAAGGTCGAACAGGTCCGCGACGGCGAGGTCAAGACGCTCTTCCAGGCCAGCGGTACCGGCGAGCAGGTCATGCGGCGGGGCGACGCCGACCAACTCAACTGGATCCTCCGCCAGGTCGTGCTCGGCGGCACCGGCTCGGGTGCCAACCCCGGCTACCCGGTCGCGGGCAAGACGGGCACCAGCGGCGACTACCGCGACGCCTGGTTCGTCGGGTACTCGCCCCGTCTCACGACCGCGGTCTGGATGGGGTACCCGGGCCTCGACGGCGACGGCAACACGAAGTTCATGACCGACGTCCGGGGCCGCAAGGTGACCGGCGGCTCGTTCCCCGCGACCATCTGGAAGCTGTTCATGCAGCGGGCCAGCGACGGCGACGGCAGCTTCGTCGATCCACCACCTTTCGGTGGCACGGTGCTCAACGCCGATCTGACGACGACGACCACCACGCTCCCGGTCTGTGCGGGAGGCGACGACGACGAGGACGACGACGAGTCGACGGGCACGACGGAGCCGTGTCGCACCACCACGACCACCACGACCGAACCCGACGACACGACCACGACCACGACCGTCCCGAAGTCGACGACCACCACCGCGGGGTCGTCGTCGACGTCGACCACCCAACCCGACACCTCGACGACGGCAGCGCCGACGACGACGGAGTTCTTGAACCCGTAGCGATCGCCGCGGGCGAGTGGTCAGGCGCCGGGGACGTCCTGGTGCGGGTAGTGCGAGCGACAGGCGTAGCACCACTGTTCGGTGCCCGGTTCGGGCTCGGCCTTGCCCTCGGTGTCCCAGGCCTCGGGGGTGACGTACACCCGCCGGACGGTGACCACCTCTTCCTCGCTGCCGCAGCTCTCACACGTACCCGTCGTGGCCATGGCCGGACGCTACCGCCGAAGTCCCGGTGCGGCGCCTCGACGGTTCCGTATCGTGGCCCGATGGACGCCGCGATCGTTGCCCGGGGAATCGAGCGTCACTTCGACGACACGAAGGCCGTCGACGGGGTCGACCTCGACATCCCGTCGGGGGAGATCTACGGGTTCCTCGGCCCCAACGGCGCGGGCAAGTCGACCATGGTCCGGGTGTTGTGCACGCTGTTGGCGCCCACCGGCGGGTCGGCGACCGTGGCCGGTCACGACGTGGCCACCGAGCCGGGTGCGGTCCGCCTCCAGATCGGCGTGGCCCTCCAGGAGGCGGCGCTCGATCCGTCCCAGACCGGCGCCGAGCTGCTGCGTCTCCAGGCCCGTCTCTACGGCCTCGACAAGGCGGACGCCCAGACGCGTTTCGAGGAACTGGGCTCGATCATCGACCTGGGCGACGCCCTCGACCGGCGCATCAAGGAGTACTCCGGCGGCATGAAGCGCCGTCTCGACCTGGCGGCGGCGCTGGTCCACAACCCGAGGATCCTGTTCCTCGACGAGCCGACCACCGGCCTCGACCCGGTGAGCCGGGCCACGGTGTGGGAGGAGATCCGCCGCCTCAACACCGACCTGGGGATGACCATCTTCTTGACGACCCAGTACCTCGAGGAAGCCGACGAGCTGGCCGACCGGGTCGGGATCATCAGCGAGGGCAAGCTCGTCGCCGAGGACAGCCCCGACGCGCTCAAACGTGCGGTGGGCAACGACGTCATCATCGTCCGTGTCGACGGCGACCCCGGTCCTGCTCGTGCCGTCCTGGCCGACCTCGACGGGGTGGTCGGCGTCGACGTGCACGGCGACGAGCTCACCGTGTCGGCCGCCGACGGTGCCGCGGTCATCAGCCCGGTGGCCGTGGCGCTCAGCGGCTGCGCCGTCGACGTACGAGAACTCACCCTGCGCACCCCGACCCTCGACGACGTGTTCCTCGAGCTGACCGGCAATCGCATCCAGGTCGACCAGGACTCGTCGCCCGATCCGGCCGAGGAGGCCTCATGACCGCTCGCATCGCCCCCGCTGATCCCGATGGCGTCGTCGTACCGTCGAGCACCATCCGCGCCAGCCGCGCGGGGTTCGCACGTGACGTGGTCAGTGTCGCCGGCCGGGCCATCCGGGCCCTGCCCCGCGAACCCGAGGCCATCATCCCCGCACTGATGGTCCCGCTGTTCTTCTTCGTGGTGAACATCGGCTCGCTCCAGGAGCTGGGCGAGCAGGCCATCCCCGGCCTCGACGTCAAGGCGTTCCAGCTCCCGGTCGCCATCATCTTCGCCG
>JBFIHN010000441.1:0-2952 GCA_041601775.1 Acidimicrobiales bacterium | reverse complement strand
ATGGCCAACAGACGGGAGTCGCGCGGCTTGGATTCCCGGTTGACGTCGGCTGCTTGGTCGTCCGAACGCGGCAGGCTGACGATGCTCGTCGGGGTGACGTCGTTCGTCTCGGTGACCGTCGTCGTGGTCGTGGCCGGCGGCTGCGGCTCGCTCTGCGCCAGTGCCGGACCGGGCATGAGGGCCAGCAGTGCAACTCCAAGGCCCAGGAGCGCCCGGGTGAACCTCGTCTGAGCTCGTGTCATTGTCTTTCGCCTCGCCGTTCGCCGTTCGCCGTTCGCATATGGGGACTATTCGCCCATATGCGGTTTGTCGGAGGGAGCGGAACGCGTGGAATGGGCCGACTGCGACAGCACCGACAGAAATCGGGGTGGTCGGGTGGACCTCGCCGTGCTGCCGCCACCCGGGTGGCCGATGCACGCGACCGCCCCGAATAGGATTCCGCCGATGGGAACCACGGGCGAACGATGACCAGACCGAAACTCGTGATCGGCGCGGCCGTTCTCCTGATCGCGGCCGCCCTCGTGGTTCCCGCCGCCTCCGGAGCGCAGACGAGCGCGCCGCTCGGCGGGCCCGAACCGGCCGCCGATGCCATGTTCTCGCCGTCGCCAGCCGGGTACGGGGCGGGCACGACCGGCGGAGCGGGCCGAGCCGCGATCGTCGTCACCACGCTGGCTGACCGAGGCGCCGGGTCGTTGCGGTCAGCGCTGGCGGCGGGAGGGATGATCAGCTTTGCTCCCGGCCTGTCGGGCACGATCAACGCGGAGTCTCCGCTCGACGTCACCTCGAACACGACGGTGGACGGCCGCGGCGCGGACATCACGATCACCAGTCGTGGGCTGCGGATCTACTCGGCGAACAACGTGATCGTGCGCAACCTGAAGTTCCGCGCGATCCGCGATGACTCGATCGCGGTCAAGTTCGGCAACCACATCTGGCTCGATCACCTCGACATGGCCGACGAACGGACCGAGGGTGTCGATGGCTTCGGGACGGACGGCCAGATCGACGTCACTCGCGGCGCCACCGACGTCACCATCTCGTGGTCCAAGCTGGCCGATCATCGCAAGGTCACGTTGCTCGGATGGCAGGACGTCGAGGGAGCCGAGGCCGACGTCGCCATCACGATGCACCACAATCTCTTCACGGACTATCACCGCCGCTCGCCGCAGGCGCGTCATGGTCACGTCGAGGTGACCAACAACGTCTTCGACAACTGGGGCGTGCCTTTCCCCGCGGCACCGACGTCGAAGCCGTTCGCCATCGGCGTGGGCTGCGGCGCCGAAGTGCTGGCTCGCGGAAATGTGTTCCTCCCCGGTGCGGATCTCGACGGCATCTACATCCTCGACGAGCCCGGCTGTCTGCCCGAGAACGCCCCTGCGGTGCGCGAGGTCGACAACGTGGCCAACGGCGCGACGTTGGTCTCGCGACGCGGCGAGGTCGTCGCCGATCCGCCCGCAGCGACCGCAGTCCCCGTCGATGCGGTGGCCGACGTCGAGGCCTCGGTGCGCGCCTACGCGGGATGGCAGGACGTGCCGCTGCCCGACGGCTCCACCACGACCACCACCACGACGGTCCCGCCGACCACCACCACCACGTCGACGACCACCACCACCACCGTTCCGCCGACCACGACCACGACGGTCCCACCGACCACGACCACCACGACGACCACGACGGTTCCGGTCGGGGGAACGTTGCGTCCGGATCTCTACCGGGTGTCGTCGGACAAGGCGCGTATCGAGTGGACTCGCGATCCGGTGGCGTCCCGGTACGAGTGGCGGGTCGAACGCTGTGACGGCACGGTCGTCGTCGCCGAGGAGGCCGAATCGAACACCAAGAAGATCTCCGGTCTCGAGCCCGACTGCTACCAGGGTTTCGTGCGGGTGATCGCTCCCGAGGCCGGGGCATGGGAAGCCACCCCCCGTCTCTACCTCAACGTCCCCGAGCCCTCGAACCGCGGGACGGCCACCGCCGTACCCGTGACGACCACCACGACCACGACCACGACCACGGTGCCGCCCACGACGTCGACGGCGACGATGGTCCCGGTCGGGGGAACGTTGCGTCCGGATCTCTACCGGGTGTCGTCGGACAAGGCGCGGATCGAGTGGACCCGCGATCCGGTGGCGTCTCGGTACGAGTGGCGGGTCGAACGCTGTGACGGCACGATCGTCATCGCCGAGGACTCGGGTTCCGACACCAAGAAGATCTCGGGCCTCGAACCCGGCTGCTACCAGGGTTTCGTGCGGGTGATCGCCCCCGACGTCGGGGCATGGGAGTTCACGCCGCGCCTCTACCTCGACATCCCCGAACCGGATCCGCAGACCGACCGGTAGAGGCGACGACGGTCCTCAGTCCTGTCGGCCGTCGAAGTCGACCTGGAAATGGAGTCCCTCGGCAGCGGAGGGCGGCTCCGGCGAGAAGTCGTCGTCGCCGAGGTCGCGGCGTTGCTCGAGGGCCATGTCTGCTTCTTCCTCGGCCAACAGTTCCTGGATCTGGCGCCGACGTTGCTCACGGGCCTGTTGGCGCTGCGCGGCCCGGGCGCGTTCGCGAGCGATCTCGCGTTCTCGGGGAGTCTCGCGACCGGCGAAGCCGTTCCCGGACCCGTTCCGATCGCGGGGTTCGCCCCGGAGCGGCGCATCATCGACCTGTCCCCGAAGGTCGTCGGATGCCGAGCGGTGGCGTTCGATGCGTTCGATGACCGGCTTGGGTGGTGCCAACTCTGCGATGGCGACCTCGCCGAGGGTCCGCATCTCCTGGACCCTGGGCCCGCCGCTGCCAACGGTCGCCTTGGCCGGGTTCATGACGAAGCCGAGCAGACGAGCGTCGACGAGCTCCAGCCGGCGACGGGCCTCTTCGAGATCCGCGGTCGAGGTGTCTCGGGTGACGACGAGCACGACGCCGTCGACATCGGCGGCCATCTCGATCGCGTCCGGCGAGGTGAGCAACGGT
>JBFIHN010000440.1:0-2960 GCA_041601775.1 Acidimicrobiales bacterium | reverse complement strand
GACAACATCGCAGCGATCGCCAGACAGGCGCCGAAGCGGCGCCGTCGATTGGGTGGTCTCACGGGGAGTCTCCTTGTGGTCTGTGGCTCGGGCGAAACATTGCACTTGCTGATGCGCGGCAAGAAGCCGCCAATGAGTCCCTCATCGCCGGATCGACGGATCGAATATGCCCCATGAAGCTGCGAACTTCGTACCGTTTGTCGGTTGTCTCGGCAGCAGTGTCGAGGCGGTGCATCCGGCCCTCCCGGTGCTGAATTCCCCCAGGACCCTGCGATGGATTCGCGGGACCCAGAGGTGTTCTTAACCCGCGGAAATTGCTGCTGTCAACGGCAAGCAACCACCTTCGGACAGAACGGGCGAAGTGTCGGTCTGCGCCCGTTATCGAGGCCAGGAGGGCCAATCGACCGAATTGACGGTGCATCAGAAACGGCTCGAGTATCCGAGCGGCGGGGGCGTCGATTTGCCCTTATTCGACGTCTTGATCGGTCAGGATTTCGCGCAAGTGTACGAATTCGTTGACAGACCATTTCCCCATTGGCACAGTCGATCTTGCCCGAGCCTCGGCAAGCCACAGGAGTCAATCCATGGAATCTGTCCGCGCGGTACGCCGCACTCGACGGGCGAGCGTGCTCCTCGCCGGTGCCCTCCTCGCCGCCCTCCTCGCCGCGCTGCTCGCGGTCGTCCAACCGACTCGGGCCGGCGCGGTCGACGACCCGACCCAGGTGTGGCTCGACTGCTCCGCCGCGGGCAACGCCTTCAACCTGCCGATCAACATCGGTGGGTCCGCTGCCCCTGCCTCGGTCGATCCGGGTGGGAACTTCGACGCGACCATCAGCCCGGAGGTCATCCTCACCCAGGACTTCATCCAGGGCGCGCTGATCACCGGCTACACGATCTTCGAGACGCCGATCACCGACGTCACGGTGACGAACGTGCGTGTTCGTGTTCCCGCGCCGACGGGCGCGTCGGGAGCCTTGGTCGAGCTGAACTGGGCGCCCGGCCCGATCACCGTGGGGACGGTCAACCCCGACTTCGATCCGTCGCTCCCGGCGAGCGAGACCAATGTGCCGTCGTTCGCCACCGGGTCGTTCACCTTCACGCCGGCCGATCCGGCGCAGGCCACCTACACGGCGACCGGAGCCGGTGGCACCGACGTGGAGTTCGAACTGGGCGCCGACCCGCTGCGGATCAGCCTCCTCATCGGCGGTGCGCTACCGCTGCCGATCTCCTGCGCGACGGTCGCGACGGCCATCCCGGATCCATCGGTGGATCCCCAGCCCGATCCGCCCGTCACCATCCCGTTCAACCAGACGCCGTTCCTGACCGTGCCGATCGAGGTGTCCGTCGGCCCGAGCGTCGCCGTGACCGGCGTCAACGGGAGCCCGGGGACCACGGCCGAAGCAGGAGACGTGGTCTCCCTCGGAGGCTCCGGCTGGGACGACGCTGCGAACTTCTCGGTCGAACTCTGTGACGGCGACGGCACCAACTGCGGTGTCGCCGAGATCGAAGATGGAGCGGCCTCCTCGTCCGGTGGAGCGCTCACGGGCGAGGTGACCCTCGGGGCGTCCGTCACTGCGGGAACGCGGACCGTGCGGGTGACCCAGGACACCGACGACGGTTCCGCCACGGCCGGACTCACCGTCGTGGATCCGACGGACCCGACCGATCCGACGGACCCCACCGATCCGACGGACCCGACCGATCCGACCGACCCGACCGACCCGACCGACCCGACCGACCCCACGAGTCCAGGGTTCTTCGTGCCGGCCGGGTCCACCGACGTGGCCTTCATCTGTGCCGGCGCCGACGCGGTGACCAGGAACCTGCTCGCAGCCCTCGGTGGCGACACCCTCGACGTGGCGGTCCGTCTCCGGAGCGCCGGGTTCGTCAGCGTGGGTGCGGGCGAGTCCTTCGACACGTCGTTCCGTTGGACGCTCACGCTCTCGGCCGACCTCGTGGAGACCGCGCGGAACGTCGATCCGGAGAACCCCAACCTCGGCGTCTCGAACCTCGAGCTGGTCGCGGCAGTGACGGCAGGGGCCACGGGCCCCGATGTCGTCGGGACGCCGCCCGGACGGACGGTCGGACTGCCGGCATCGGGGCCGCTCGCCCTGGACGAAGGTCCCTTCTCCGGCTCGTTCGAGCGCACGGGCGAGATCGGCGATCCGATCTCCTTCATCGCCAAGCGCATGTCGCTCACGGCCACCGCCGGTGGCGTCGCGCTGAACCTCGTGTGTGATCCCGCCGCCGATGCGTCGCCGATCACCGTGGTCGACGAGGAGGGCGAACTGCCGCCGGAGGAGGAACCGACCACGACCACCACCACGACGACCACGACCGCTCCCGCGCTGGCGGTGCTCGGTGCGCAGACGAACACCCAGCCACAGACCGGATCGCTGGCTCGCACCGGCGGATCGCCATGGCCGTCCGTGCTGTTCGCCCTGGTGCTCCTCGACCTGGGCTATCTCGCCGCCACCGCCGCTCGGCCGGCGAGCCGCATGCGGTGACCTCGGGCGACCACGACGAAGGCCCCGGCTGGTGGGCCGGGGCCTTGTCGTGGAGCGAACCGCCCGAGCCACGGACAGGATCTCCGTGGTGACCATCGGCGAGTTGACCGTCGATCTTGAGAGACCGGTTCCATGCATCTTGACGTGGGCTGGTCAGCCGGTACCCTGAGAGTCGTCATCGGGCGGAGACCGATTGCACCCATCTGGAGTCTCCATGCCCGCACCAGTGTCCATCACCTCGACTGGCGCAGCTGCTGCGACGACGTTCGAGGAACCAGGCGACCTGTTCGCGTCACCCGCGTTCATGGACCTCGGGTCCTGTCGCGGCGTCGATCCCGACATCTTCTTCCCCGACCGGGGCGATTCGTTGGCACCGGCGAAGGCAGTGTGTGCCGAGTGCATCGTTCGTGACGAGTGCCTCGAGTACGCACTCGCCAACGGTGAGCGCTTCGG
>JBFIHN010000439.1:0-2961 GCA_041601775.1 Acidimicrobiales bacterium | reverse complement strand
GTCCTTCACCTTCTCGGCGCCGAGTGCCATCACCACGTCGTAGGCGCCCGACGCCACGGCGTACGCAGCCTGGCGCATCGCCTCGGAGCCGGTGGCGCAGAAGTTCTCGACCCGGGTCACGGGCTTGCCGTGGATCTTGAGTGGCCCGGCCATCGTGATGCCCGACATGCCGGACTGGGCGGTGCCGAACCAGAACGCGTCGACGTCGTCCTGGGCCACGCCCGCCGACGCGTACGTCTGCTGGGCGGCGTCGACGATCATGTCGTCGAGACCGTCGTCCCAGCGCTCGCCGAAGGGGATGCACCCGGCGCCGATGATGGCGACCTGGTCGGTGATGCCGTGACTACCCATGGGGCCGGACCTTCCAGAAATAGTTGTGGATGCCGTCGGCGGTCGAGAGCCGACGGAACGTCGGCTCCACCCGGTCGCCGACATCGATCGAATCGGCGTCGACGTCGGTCAGCTCGAGGGGCGCCCGACCACCGCCGTCGAAGTCGATGACCGCGAACACCACGGGCGGGCTGGGCGAGTAGGCGAGGCGGTCGACGGTGATGGCGGCGACGGTACCCGGCACGTCGGCCATGACGACGTCGTCCATGTCGTCGACGCGGCCGCCCTTCTCCGAGACCCGAGCCGGCGGGAGGTGGACCATGCCGGTGTCCCGGTCGCGGCTGCCGGTGAAGCGGAACTTCCAGTCCTGCCGACGCTGGGCGGCGGACGCCGACACCCGGGCAGGGCCGGGGCGGTTGGGCGGTTCGACGTCGACCTGACCGCGCCAGGCGAGGAACTGGCCATAGGAGATGGGGGCGCCGGCATCGATCTGCGCGGCGACCGAACGGCGAGGCGACCACGTGGCGACGTGCTCGGTGGTCTCGAGGATCACCACGTCGCAGCCGTCGGCCAGATGGACCATGCCGATGGTCTGACCCGGCTCGGACGCCTCGAGGACCGACGCCAGCGTGACGAAGGGTTGGGCGACGCCTGCGTTGCCGACGGTGGCGTCGAGGTTGTCGGCGACCGTCTCGATGCCCAACTTCTTGGCAGCCCGTCCGATGGCCCGTGTGTGCATGCCGGTGAGGATCAGGACGTCGATGTCGCCGGCGGTGAGGTCGGCTCGTGCGAGTGCCCGGGCGAAGGTGTCGACGGCGAGATCGACGTAGGTCGACTCGGCGAACCGCTCCTCCCACGCTCGCGACCGATCGTCGCCCGGCGTGCGCCAGCGGTCGAGGATCTCCTCGGTGGCCGAGGCATCGACGACGAAGGTGGCGAGCAGCGGACCGTCGTCGGCCTCGCCGATCCGGACCGCTCCGGCGGCGTCGCCTCCTGCGGACTCGTCAGCGCTGGTGGGCAGACCGCTGCGTCGGTCGGCGGCGGCGACCACGATGTCGCCGGTTGCCCGCAGTGCGGCGTTCAACGCGCCGATCCCCGAGCGGAGCCCGCCCCCGAAGTCGAGTGCCGGACACGGGCGACGGATGCCGAGCGCGGCGTGGATGGCGCTGGCGTTGGTCTTGTCGACGTAGGCCGGATCGGTCGTGGCGAACCACAACGCCATCAGCGCAGGGTCGCCCTCACCGACCGCACCGGCACGACAGGCCTCGACGGCCATGGTCGTGGTGTCCTCGTCGAAGGAAGCCACGGCCCGGGTGCCGCGGCCACCGCCCTTGCCGAACATGGCCGTGATCTCGCCACGGTCGAGGCGTCGGTGCGGGATGTGCGCGCCGATCGAGCGGATGCCGCGTGTCATGGACCGATTGTCTCAGATCTCTGACGACGTGTCAGAAACGACCGGTTGACACAGACCTGACAGTGTTCGAAAATTCGAACAATGTCAGATCAACTCACCACCACCCCGCGCCAGCGACGCCGGGTCGAGACGACCGACGAGATCCTCGCTGCGGCGTGGGCGCTCGCCCGGCGCAACGGCCTTGCGTCCATCTCCATGCGTGACCTCGGCAAGGAGGTCGGACTACGCGCCCAGTCGCTCTACGCCTACTTCGACTCGAAGGGCGCGCTCTACGACGCGATGTTCCGCCAGGGACAGGAGGCCCAGGCGGCGATGATGCGCGACTGGCCCGACGACGTGTCGGGGGCCTCCGAGCCGCGCGTGCTGGTGAAGGCGCTCTGTCGGGGATTCGTCGGGTTCTGCACCGAGGATCCCGTCCGCTACCAACTCCTGTTCCAACGAGTCATCCCGGACTGGGAGCCGAGCCCGGAGTCGTACGCACTCGCGCTCGAGCACCTCGACCATCTCCGGCGGACCCTGGCCAGCGCAGGCATGACGGACCCCCGCCACGTCGATCTGTGGACCGCAGTGATGACCGGACTGACCGACCAACAGATCAGCAACGACCCCGGCGGCGACCGGTGGGCGCAACTCGTCGACGACGCCGTCGACATGCTCCTCGATCACTGCCTTCCCGACGATGCCCAGGAGGCACGACCGTGATGACCGAACCCCGAACGATGACCGGAGATCTCGCCGCGGTGCGGGACCACGCAGCCTGGATGGCGCTGGCACGAGACGCCTACCAGCGCCTCGCCGATGCCTTCGCCGCGCTCGACGCCGATGACTGGACACGACCCACGCCGTGTGCGGGTTGGACGGTCCGCGACCTCGGTGGCCACCTCGTCGGGGCCATGCGGTCGGCAGCGACGTTCCGCGAGTTGGCATCACAGCAACGCCAGATCGGCGCAAGGGCGAAGCGGACCGGCGAGAACCCCACCGAGGTCATGACCGCCGTGCAGATCGAGCGGGCGGAATCCCTGACGCCGGCAGAGGTCGTGGACGAACTCCATTCGCTCGTCGATCCCGCCGTGCGCGGTCGGGGCCGTATGCCGGGGGTCCTGCGCCGGGCCGTCAAGATCCCCGTGGTGATCGGGGCGATCGACGAGAAGTGGTCGCTCGACTATCTGCTCGGTTGCATCCTCACCCGCGATGCCTGGCTGCACCGCGTCGACCTC
>JBFIHN010000438.1:0-2966 GCA_041601775.1 Acidimicrobiales bacterium | reverse complement strand
CGCGCCGACCACGGTGAGCACGGTGGTGGCCGCGTCCTGTCCGGCGATGAGCGCGGCGACCACCGGCAGGTACACCGCCATCGCCAGGTCCTCGATCACGAGCAGGTTGAGGATCGAGGGCGTCTCGCGGTTGCCCATCCGGCGGAGGTCGGTCAACACCTTGGAGACGACGCCCGATGACGAGATCCACGTGACCCCGCCGAGCAGGACCGCCGCCGTGGCCTCCCAGCCCAGCAGCAGCCCGAGCCCGAGGCCGGGGAGGAAGTTGGCCACCGCGTCCACGGCGCCAGGCACCAGGCCGGTACGCAGCCCGCTCCGGAGTTCCTCGCCCGTGTACTCGAGGCCGAGCGTGAACAACAGCAGGAGGACACCGATCTGGGCGGCGAGCGAGATGAAGTCCTCGGAGACGTCGAGGGTGGCCACGCCGCCGTCACCGACAGCGAGGCCCGCGAGCAGGTAGAGCGGGATGGCCGTGATCCCCAACCGCCCGGCGAGGCGGGAGAGCAGGGCGAGCGCGAGCGCGACCGCCCCGATCTCGACGAAGGCCAGCGCGACGTCGCCGCCGGCGGCGGCGAGCAGCGGGGTCACGAGCGGAGCGTCGTGCGGAGCTGTTCGAGCGACTCCGGGGACCCGACCGCGACAGCCACGTCGCCGGCGTCGAGCACGAAGTCCGGTCCGGGTGCCGGCTCGGTGGTGTCGCCGCGGATCACCGCCACGATCGACGCACCGGTGCGTGACCGCAGCTCGCCGTCGGCGAGGGTACGGCCGGCGAGCGACGACTCTGCGGTGACCTCGAGCCAGTCGAGCGCCAGGCCCTCGATCCGCTGTTCCATGGCATGCATGGCCTCGCTCACCTGGTTGGCCCCGAGCAGCTCGCTCAGCGTGCGACTGTCCTCCGGACCGAGCGACAGCATCGACTGCGCTCGATCGGGGTCGTCGCTGGCGTAGACGACGACCTCGCGCCGCCCGCCGTGGTGGCACACCACGCCGACGTTGTCGCCGTCGGCACTGGTGAACTCGTAGCGCACCCCAACGCCGGGGAGCTGGACCTCGGTGATGTCAGCCATGCCCCATTCTGACGTGTCGCGGCGGGAATGCTCCCCGGACCCACCGGGTTCTCCAGAGCGTGGCACCGACCGACCCGCGCGCGGCTCCGACGCCGGACGACCTCTTCGAGCGCCACGTGGTCCCCGAACTCGACGTGCTGTTCCGCGTGGCCATGTCGATCACCCGGAATCCAGTCGATGCCGAAGACCTGGTGCAGGACACCCTGCTGCGGGCGTTCCGCTCGATCGAACGCTTCGACGGCCGGTATCCACGGGCGTGGCTGCTGACCATCCTCCGCAACGCCCAGGTCAACCGGGTCCGACGGAAGCGACCGGAACTCCTCCGGGATCCCGACTCGGGCGAGAGACTGCTCGAACAACAGACGCCGCACGACAGCGCGGAGGACGACGCCCTGCAGGACACCTTCGACGCTGCGGTCGAGGTCGCGTTCACGACGTTGCCCGAGCGGTTCCGTCGTGTCGTCGAACTCGTCGACCTCGACGGCAACTCGTACCAGCAGGCGGCGGACTCGCTCGGGGTGCCGGTCGGGACCGTCATGAGCCGGCTGCACCGAGCGCGCCGCCGCATCCGTGACCACCTCGACGCCAATGGGCTCGTCCCGAGGAGCGAATCATGAGACGTCCCGCTCGCCGGAACCGACCGCTGTCGTGCCGACAGGTGGGCAAGGTCCTCCAGAGTTTCCTCGACGGCGAGACCGACGACGCCACCCGCGCGCTCGTCGCCGACCACCTCGAGGACTGCCGACGCTGCGGACTCGGCGCCGACACCTACCTGCAGATCAAGGCCGCCCTGGCCCGGTCGGCCACCGAGCCCAGCCCCGAGGCCCTGGACCGGTTGCGTTCGTTCAGCCAGCGCCTGGTCGCCGGCGACAGCTGACCCGACGCCAGGGCCCCGTGGTTCAGCAGCCCGTGGTTCAGCAGTACGGGCGGGCGAGCGTGAGGAGGTAACCGGGCTCGACGGTCCAGGTCTTCTCCACGACGAACCCCGCATCCCAGAGTTCGGCGGTGATGCCGTCGACGGTGAACTTGGCGCTTATCTCGGTCCGCATCTCCTCCCCCGCCTCGAAGTGGACGGTGGCCCCCAACTGGCCGAGGTCGACGTCCTGGGCGCAGGTGGAGCGCAGACGCATCTCGATCCACGCATCGTCGGCGTTCCAGCAGGCGACGTGGTCGAAGCGTTCGGGCGCGAAGTCCGCGCCCAGACGGTCGTTGACATGGGCGAGGGCGTTCCGGTTGAAGGTCGCGGTGACGCCCTCGCTGTCGTCGTAGGCGCGCACGAGGGTGGCGGGGTCCTTGACCAGGTCGCAGCCGAGCAGGAGACGGTCGTCGCTCGACATCACGCAGTCGAGGTCGAACAGGAAGCGCTGGCGCGCGTCGGGACCGAAGTTGCCGATGGTCCCGCCCAGGAACGCGACGAGTCGACGGCCGTCGCGGGGGATCTCGCCGAGGTGTCGGTGGAAGTCACCGACGACCGCGTGGACCGACAACCCCTGATAGCGGTCGAGCAGCCGGTCCGCGGCCGCGCGGACCGTCGCACCGGATACGTCGAAGGGCACGTACCGCTCGAGGAGCTCGGCCTCGGCCATCGCGTCGAGCAGGTGCTCGGTCTTGTCGGATGTGCCCGAGCCCAGCTCGACGAGCGTGGTGGCACCGGCCCGGCCCACGATGTCGGCGGCGTGGTCGGCCAGCAGGGTGGCTTCGGCCCTGGTCGGGTAGTACTCGTCGAGGCGCGTGATGTCGTCGAAGAACTTGGAGCCTTCCTCGTCGTAGAACCAGACCGGCGACAACCGCTTCGGGTCGGCGGTGAGACCCTCGAGGCAGTCGGACGAGATGGTCTCGAACCACTCCTCCTCGGTCAGATGCACGTCGACGGTGAGCGCGGCGGTCGAGTCGGTCATG
>JBFIHN010000437.1:0-2973 GCA_041601775.1 Acidimicrobiales bacterium | reverse complement strand
GGGGCTCTCGGAGGCCGTCGACGCCTACCGGATCTTCGAAGCCCGCGACGACGCCGTGATGAAGGTCCTGCTCGACCCGCAGGGCTGAACTCGGGCGGCGAGGTTGCGGAATAGAGGTCGGCGCGGCAATTGTTGACCTCCTGAGTAGGGATTCAAGCCGTCAACCGGAGTGCGACAACCATGGCCAATTTCCGAGAGCTCCTCGCCGCCACCAAGGCGGAGATCAGCGAGGTCGACACCGCCACCGCGGCGGACCTCCGCGACAACGACCCCGACGTCGTCGTCCTCGACGTCCGCGAGCCCGACGAGAACGCCCAGGGGTCCATCCCGGGGGCGGTCTTCATCCCGCGAGGGCAGCTCGAATCGAACGTCGAGAACAAGATCCCGAACAAGGACGCCAAGGTCCTGATCCACTGCGCCTCCGGCGTCCGGTCGGCCTTCGCAGCCAAGACGCTGGCCGAACTCGGCTACTCCGACGTCGCCTCGGTCGCCGGCGGCTTCAACCAGTGGAAGGACGAGGGTCGCGACTGGAGCGTCCCCAAGAACCTCACGGCAGAACAGCGCAACCGCTATCAGCGCCACCTCCTGCTGCCCGAGGTCGACATCGAGGGCCAGGTCAAGCTCCTCGAGGCCAAGGTCCTGATGCTCGGCGCCGGTGGACTCGGCTCGCCCGCAGCCCTCTACCTGGCCGCTGCCGGTGTCGGCACCATCGGCATCATCGACATGGACGTCGTCGACGAGTCGAACCTCCAGCGCCAGATCCTCCACAACATGGACCGCATCGGCGACCGCAAGGTCGACTCGGCCAAGAAGACGCTGACTGCGCTGAACCCCGACGTCAACGTGGTCACCCACGACTTCCGCCTCGACGCCTCGAACGTCCTCGACGTGATCAAGGACTACGACATCATCGTCGACGGAACCGACAACTTCCCGACCCGGTTCATGGTCAACGACGCCTCGGTCAAGCTCGGCATCCCCGTGGTGCACGGGTCGATCTTCCGCTTCGAGGGGATGGTCACGGTCTTCGACCCCAAGAACGGCCCCACCTACCGCGACATGGTCCCCGAGCCGCCGCCCGCCGAGCTGGCCCCGAGCTGCGCCGAGGCCGGCGTCCTGGGCGTGCTCCCCGGCATCATCGGATCGCTGCAGGCCATCGAGGCGATCAAGCTGATCCTCGACCTGGGCGACTCGCTCAGCGGCCGTCTCCTGGCCTACGACTCCATGGAACAGAGCTTCCGTGAGTACAAGGTCCGCAAGGATCCGGCCAACGAGATCACCTGGGAGAACCGCGACAAGATCCAGGTCGTCGAGCTCGACGGGTTGTGCATGCCGGCCCCGCTGGGCTGATCGCCCGACCGGCGTTGTCAACGGCGCGGCATGCGCCTCTAGGTTGCGGGTGTGGATCGGGCTGATGGGAGCAGGGCGGAGCGCGTCGTCGCAGTGTTGCGGATGGGCCCGTCCAATGCGGAGAACTTCCTGATCCCCCTTGCCGCGAGCCCGATGGTCGCCGACGTGACCGTCGTCCGGCCCGACCCTCGCCCGCGTCTGCTGCCCGACGGGGTCCGGTACATCGACACCAGCGCAGGTTCTGCGCTCGCCCGTGTCGTGCGCACGGCGGTCGCGACCTGGCGGGCCGTGCATCGCGACCGCGTCGATCGGGTGCTCAGCTTCAACGCCACCCCCTACGGTCTCATCGCCGCGCTCGTCTGCCTCGTACGCCGCGTACCGTTCCACGTCGGCTTCGTGGGTTCCGACGCCCTCGATCTCGCAACCAAGCCCTACGGAACCGTTGTCGACCGGGTGCTTCGCCGAGCGTCGCTGACGACGGTGCCGGGTGAGGCCATCGGTGCCGCCTTGGTCGGCCGCGGGTACCCCGCAGCGTCGATCGAGGAGTTGCCGCACACCATCGACCTCGACCGGTTCTCTCCGGCTGCGGCCGACACCCGGGACATCGACGTGCTCTTCGTCGGCAACTTCATCGAGCGGAAGCAGGTCGGCGTGCTCGTGCGCGCCATCGAGATCGTTGCTCGGGAACGACCCGACGTCCGATGTGTGCTGGTCGGCGATGGCCCGCAGGGTCCCGCGCTCCGCGCGCAGGTCTCGGATGCTGGCCTGGACCGCAACATCGAGTTCGTCGGCTATCAGACCGAGCCGGAGTCGTTCTTCGCCCGAGCGCAGGTCATCGCGATCACCTCGACGTGGGAGGGATTCCCGTTCGTCCTCGTCATGGGCATGTGTTGCGGTGCGGTGCCGGTGTCCACCACCGTCGGGTCGATCGGCGACCTGCTCACCGACGACGTCGACGGTGTCCTGCTCGAGGACGACCGACCGGAGACCGTGGCCGCCGCGCTCGCGGCGGTCCTCGCCGACGCGCCGCGTCTCGAGCGTCTGCGTGCCGGTGTGCTCGCTCGTCGGCCGGAGTTCGGCTTCGAGCGGTCCACCGCGCTGTGGTCCGAGTGGCTCGAACGGGCGGAGCGTTGACCGCGGGGACGATCGAGATCGTCGGCTCGGGGTTCGTCGGTCGGTCCCTCGCCCGTGGGCTCGAACGCCGCTGCTTCGACACCGTGCTCCGACCCGTTCGCGAGGGGTTCGTCGAGCAGATGTCCCTCGCCCCGGCGGCACGACCACTGGGCATCGTGTTCGCCGCAGGACGCGCCAGTCCGGGGATGGCGGTCGACGACATCGGACCGGCGCTCGAGCGTTTCGAGGAACTCTTCCTTCCGGTGCGAGATCGTGTCGCTCGGCTGGGCGTCGAACGGGTACTGCTGGTGAGCAGCGCGGGCCCGGTCTACGGCGGGTCGGCCCACGAGCCGACGGAGTCCACGCCACCGTCACCCTCGACGCCCTATGGACGCCTCAAGCTCGCCGAGGAGGAACTGGCCCGGTCGCTGATGCCCCGTACCTGTGCGGTGACGGCGTTGCGCTGCACCAATCTCTACGGCCCGGAGCAGTCGGCCCAGCGTGAGCAGG
>JBFIHN010000436.1:0-2975 GCA_041601775.1 Acidimicrobiales bacterium | reverse complement strand
CGTAGCTGAAGCGGGCGACGTCGGTTGCGTCGTAGCCCAGCGTGTCGGTCGCGATCTCGTCGACGGCGGCCGAGCGCGAGTCCGATCCGTAGCCGGCGACGAGCAGCGCCACGTGACCCGCTGCCGGGCGGGCCGGCGTGGTGATGTCCTCCGCCGTGCAGTCCTGCATGCGCTGTTCGAGGAGCGTCCGCATGCTGTCCACGACGATGGTCGCCGGGTCGAGCTCGCGCGCGACATGGACGGCACCCACGGCGCGCTCGACCCTGCGTGCGGCGAGGTCGGTGCCCCAGTCGACCGCTCGTCGCAACAGACCCTTGTCCTGCACGGTACGGCGGAGGGCGATCCGCTCCCGGAGCAACCCCGCGTCGGTCGGCGGTGCCGGCTCGTCGTGCGGGACGAGGCGGACACGGACGTGGACCGTTCCGAACAACGACGCCGGGTCCAGGTACACGTCCCCGTCCCGTACCCCGAAGTGGAACCCGGCTCCCCCGGTGCCGACGACGTCGCCGGCCGAGACGTCGTCACCGCGCCGCACGACGACCGATGCCAGGAACGAGTAGCTGGTGCGCAGACCATCGTCGTGCAGCACCGTCACGTGTTGCGTGCCGGCGACCCAGCCGGCGAAGACGACCCGGCCCGGTGCTGCGGCATGCACCGGCGTCCCCGGCTGGAGTTCGTAGGTGAGTCCCCGGTTGCCCGGGCCGTAGGCCGTGGCGGGCCGGCGGAACGGGTCGCTGACGCGTTCCTCGACCGGTGGACGGTAGGTGCCGGCGTCGTCGGCTCCTGCCGGCACCGCGCCCTGCATCACGGCGATCACCACGAGCGCGCACGCGCCCAGCCCACTCCGAATGCCCATCGGGCTTCCTCCTGCTCGAACGCCGGGGGAAGCGGTGTCGGACTAGACCGGTTCGCGGTCGGCGGCGGCCATGCGGGAACGCAGCTGCAGGATCGCCTTGGTGTGGATCTGGCAGACACGGCTCTCGGTCACGCCGATGACGTCGCCGATCTGCGCCAGGGTCAGGCCTTCGTAGTAGTAGAGGGTGAGCACGACCTTCTCGCGCTCGGGGAGCCGCTCGACCGCTTCGCTCAGCAGCCCGCGCATCTCCTGGACCTCGAACAGGTCGCCGGGGCCCTCCTCGTCGGCGGCGATCGTGTCGCCGAGCGTGGCGCCCCCCTCGCGGTCGGACGAGCCGACGAACTCGTCGAGCGCGATGACCCCGACGAAGGAGATCTTCGACAGCGACGTCTGCAGTTGGTCGACCGTCATGTCGAGTTCGTCGGCGACCTCCTCCTCGGTCGGTGCACGGTGGAGCTTGGCCTCGAGCTTGGCGTAGGCGTTCTCGATCTGGCGGGCCTTTGCCCGGACCGATCGGGGTACCCAGTCGATGGAACGGAGCTCGTCGAGGATGTTGCCCTTGATCCGCGAGATGGCGTAGGTCTCGAACTTGAACCCGCGCTCGGGCTCGAACTTGTCGATCGCGTCGATCAGCCCGAACAGGCCGTAGGAGACGAGGTCGGCCTGCTCGACGTTCTGCGGCAGACCGACACCGACACGGCCGGCCACGTACTTGACCAGCGGGGAGTAGTGGACGATCAGGCGGTCGCGCGCTCGCTGGGACCCATCGGCCTTGTAGGTGGCCCACAGTCGATCCACGTCGGCCGTGGCTCTGGCATGTACTGCGGAGTCGGTCACGAACGGCCCTCGGCCCGGGGATGTGTGGCTGCCAGCACCGCGCGAAGGCGCCCAGCGCTGACGTGAGTGTACCGCTGTGTGGTCTGCAGGTCGCTGTGACCGAGGAGTTCCTGCACGACACGCAGATCGGCGCCGCCGTCGAGCAGATGGGTGGCGAAGGTGTGGCGCAGCGCGTGGGGGTGGGTGGGCTCGACGGCCCGACGGTCGAGGATGCGGCGACAGTCACGCGGGCCCAGCGCCCGACCCCGGAGGTTGAGGAAGACCACGTCGGTGGGCGAATCCGGGGTCTCGAGGTGCGAACGCCCGTGATCGAGCCAGGCAGCCAGTGCCGCGGCCGCCGCCGGGGTGATCGGCAGCTGGCGCCAGTTGCTGCGCTTGCCCAGCACCCGGATCGAGTGCGCGTCGAGATCGACCTCGGCCCGGAGCAGGCCGCACGCCTCCGCCACCCGGAGTCCGCTGCCGTAGAGGAGTTCGAGGACGGCATCGTCGCGGAGTCGACGGTGTGGAGGGTCCTCGTCGTCGGTGGCCCGGGGAGCATCGAGGAGACCGTCGATCTCCTCCTGGCGCAGCACCCGCGGCAGACGGCTCGACCCCGCCGGTGGGCGGAGCCCCAGCGTGGGGTCGGCCACCAGGTGCCCGCGGCGCACCAACCAGCGGAAGTACCGACGGAGCGCAGCCACCCGGCGGGCGATCGTCGATCGGGCGTACTCCCTGGTGCCCAGGTGCGCGACGTACCGGCGGAGGTGCTTCCGGTCGACCTGACCGACGTCGTCGAGTCCGTGCCGCTCCGCGAAGGCCACGAACGCCTCGACGTCGTGCCCGTAGGCATCGACGGTCGCCGGAGCGGCATCGGTGAGAGACCGAGCGAAGTCGTCGACGTACCAGGCCACGCGGTCACCGTACCGACCTCCCGTCCGGGGCCGGCGGCATCTCCACGGCGGTCGAGCGGCGGTAGCCATCGGACTCGCGTTCGACGACGCCTGCGACCTCGAGGGTGGCGAGCCGCGCGGCGACCTCGGTGAAGGGCAGACCGGTCGCCGCCACGATGTCGTCCAAGGAGGTCGGCGTCCACGCCACTGCGTTCGTCACCGGATCGTCGCTCGGGGCCCCCACCTCCGCGTCGTCGCTCGGTGCCGCCCCCGCCGCCACGACGGTCGCGCCCAGCGCGACCAGGACATCGGTCGCGTCACGCACCACGAGGCAGCCGTCGGCCAGCAACTGGTTGGTCCCGGCCGAGGTCGGCGAGTGCACCGGGCCGGGGACCGCTCCCACGTCGATCTGT
>JBFIHN010000435.1:0-2978 GCA_041601775.1 Acidimicrobiales bacterium | reverse complement strand
GATCAGGGAGACACCGGGCCCACCGGGCCCGCCGGACCGACGGGGCCGCTCGGCCCGACCGGAGCCACCGGGGCCACCGGGGCCACCGGTGCCACCGGGCCGCAGGGCCCCCAAGGTCCCCAGGGCGAGTTCGGCCCGACCGGCGCGCAGGGCGAGATGGGCCCGCCCGGATTCTTCCGCCGAGGCAGCGGAGCCGTGGCCGCGGTCGCGTCGTATGTCGCCGGTGCCGCACCCGGCCCGACCGGTGCGGTCGGGCCGACCGGTCCCGGAGGTCTCGACGGTGCGTCCGGCGCCGACGGTGCGGACGGGCCCACCGGGCTCACCGGACCCGCCGGTCCCACCGGGGCAGAGGGGGCGACCGGGCCGACCGGACCACTCGGGCCCGACGGGAGCACCGGCGCCACCGGGGCCGTGGGCGAGGTGGGCAACGCTGGTCCGTACGGTTATCAGGGTCCGCAGGGCCCCCAGGGCCCTCCGGGTTTCAGCGTCCGCAGCACCAGTGCCGGGGTGTTCGCCTCCGCCCCCGTTGCGCTCCTCCTGCCCCCCGGGCCCGTCGGTCCGACCGGTCCGACCGGCCCTGTCGGGGACGCGGGTGTGACCGGATCCGCCGGAGCCGCACCCGCGGGTCCGACCGGCGCCACGGGTCCGACGGGCGCTGTCGGTCCGACCGGCCCAGCGGGTGAGGTGGGCACGCAGGGTCCGGACGGCTCTCAGGGTCCGCAGGGTCCCCAGGGCGCGACGGGCGCGACGGGTCCCCAGGGCCCACAAGGCGCGCCGGGTCCGCAGGGGTTCCAGTCGATCCGCCGCGTCCGGGCGGTCCCGGAGGTCACCGGTCCCGCCGAGGTCGCCTTCGTCCAGCCGTTCTCGGCCGACCTCGAGTCGTCGGCAGCGTGCGGGTCGTTCGTCGAGTCCGACACGGCGACGCGCACGCCGGCTGTACCGGCGACGCCGACCGAGGCCGACCCCGACTACACGGGCTGACCCGGCGCGAACACGAGGTTCGCCGGCGCCCCGTCGTTCGGCCCCTCTCGTGACCAGTCGAGGTCGCCGTCGGACCAGACGAAGTCGTCGATGCCGAGCGCGACGAACCGGTCGTGGATCGCGCGATGGTGGCGCCGGAGGAGCGCGCGCGTCAGCCGTTGGATCTCCCGGTTCCGGCCGCGCTGGGTGTTCTCGCCCTGCCCTCCGTGGTGGACCTGGACATAGCAGCACTCCGGGATGTGGACCAGCCGCGTGGCGAGGAACATCCGGATGCAGAGGTCGAAGTCGTCGCACACCATCAGGTCGCCACGGTGGCCGCCGATCGACCAGTACGTCTCCGCCCGCCAGGCCCGCACATGGTTCGGCGCGCCGGTGATGTGGCGGATCGTCTTGGCGTTGACGGGAGGCGCGCACTGCACCGCGAGCTCGCGTCCCTCCACCACCTCGCGCCGATAGGCGCCGAAGCCGAAGGCCCACCCGTCGCCGTAGGTCGCAGGTGTCCCGTCGTCGAACACCTCGGCGCCGTCGCTGTAGAAGAACCCGGCCTCGGGGAACGCCGCGGCCGCGCCGACCACCAGCTCGAGACAGCGGGGCAGGAGCCGATCGTCGTGATCGAGCTCCACCACCAACGCCCCGTCGGCCAGCCCGCACGCGCGGCGCTTCACCGATCCGATCGACCCGTCGTGCCGGGTGCCTCGGTACACACGGACCCGTGGGTCCGTGGATGCGAGCTCGCGCAGCGCGAGCGCGGTCGGACCGTCGGCGGGTGAGTCGTCGTAGACCACCCACTCCCATTCGGCGTAGGTCTGCTCGCACAGCGAGCGATGGGCCTCGAGGAGGCTCGCCCCGGTCCCGTGGGTCGGTGTGATCACGCTCACCAGGGGGTGGTCGACGAACCGGTCGGTCGTGGCATTCGCCACGAACGCGTCGAGGATGCGCTGCGCCAACCCCGCTGTCGAGTCCGCCGTCGACCCGTCGTCGGCGTGGATCCAGCGCCGCCGGACCTGTAGCGACGCACCGGCGAGTGTCGGGTGGTCGTCGACGTCGCCGAACGTGACGATCACCTGCGGGCGGTCCCGTGCGAGCCGGGGCCACAGGTCGGCATCCGACGACGTCGTCGACACGTCGAAGCCGCGAGCCTCGGTCGGCGACGTCTCCGGTAGGAGGACCGCGGCCGGGTCCATCCCGTCGGGCGGCGCCACGAACAGGACCCGGATGCATCCTCCGTCGTCGATCGTCGTGTCGTCCCCCACCGCCCGACGACGGTACTGCCCGCCCGTGAGCGCGGTCGGGGTTCATGTCAGGGGGGTCATGCGATGATCGACCCATGAACGAGGGAACCGTTCTCCCGGCGACCAGGGACCCGGCGACCAGGGAACAGGCGACCAGGGAACAGGCGACCAGGGAACAGCGAGTCGACGCCGTGTTCGAGCGGCTGGCCGAGCTCCAGGGACAGCGCAATGTCATCGACGCACAGATCGTGGACGTGGTCGCCGAGCTCGAGCGCGACGAGTTGTGGGCGGTCGCCGGCGCACGTTCGCTGGAGAACTGTGTGGCGTGGAAGACCGGGTCGTCGCCGGCGCATGCGCGTGGGCTGAGCGCAGTGGCGCGGCGGGCCTCGACGTTCCCTCGGTGCGTGGAGGGACTGCGGTCGGGGGAGTTGTCCCTGGATCAGGTCGCTGTGGTGGCGGAGCGGGCGGTCGACGGGTCGGATGCGCACTACGCCGAGCTGGCCCAGTCGGCGACGGTCTCCCAGCTGCGCACGGCGTTGCGCTTCGCCCCCCGGGCCAAGGACGACCCTGCGCCGGAGCCGGAGCGGTCGGTCACGAAGATCACCGAGGAAGAGTTCGCCGAGTGGCGGATCCGGCTCCCGCACGTGGACGCAGCGCAGTTCGACGCGGCGCTCCAGTCGCACCTCGATGCGCTGGTGGCCGAGTGGCGGCGTGACCACGGTGAGGACGGCTCGGTGTCGGCGAACGCGCCGCCGTTCCCGACCG
>JBFIHN010000434.1:0-2988 GCA_041601775.1 Acidimicrobiales bacterium | reverse complement strand
GCGAGTCGGGCACCGGCGGTCAGGAGCAGTCGGTCGATCGGGCCGAGGAAGGCGGGCAGTGGTGCCTCATCGAGCACCAGCGACGCGAGTTGGTCGGCAGCGACCCGGTGGTCGTCGGGCCGGATCACACGGTCGACGAACTGCATGGTGAAGGCCACGCCGTCGGGGTCGTCGATCAGTTCGTGGAGGCGCTCGGTCGCCTCGCGTTCGTGGGGAGCGAGGTCGACGTCGGTTTCGGCGAGCCAGCGCTTGACCAGCGCCACCGCCCGATCGGCGATGTCGGCGCGCGGCGGCCCGTCCGCCAAGGAGGTCGTGTCCGTCGCGATCGTCGTACCTCCCCCCGATGGTGGACGCCCGTGTCGTTCCTCTTCCCTGATCTTGGCGCACCCAGCGGTGCGCCGCTCGTCATCGTGCGATCGGTGAGACCGTGGCGTTGCACGCCGCGACGAGCGCCGCTGGCGTCAACGTGACCTCGAGGCCGCGCCGGCCGCCGCTCACGTGCACCACCTCGGCGTCGAGGAGCGAGGCGTCGACGTACACCGCGAGACGTGCACGGTGCCCCAGGGGAGCGATGCCCCCGACGACCGAGCCACTCAACCGCTCCGCGTCGGCGTGGTCGGCCATCACCGCTCGCTTGGCGCCGGCCACCCGGGCCAGTGCCTTCAGGTCGAGGGACGCCGCCACGGGCACCACGGCGACGACGGCCCGGTCGTCGGCCATGGCGACGAGGGTCTTGCCCACGTGCGCGGGATCCAGGCCGAGGGCCTCGACCACCGTGCGGCCGTAGCCGTCGGCAGTGCCGGGCGCCTCGTATTCGGTGAGGGTGAACTCGACCCCTGCGGCCTCGAGGGCCGCGATCGCGGGCGTCGCCGCCACGGGGCTACAGCGGCTTCGGGTTGTGCGGGTCGCTGTCCTCGACGATGACCTCGCCGTCCGTGCGGTCCTTCTCGACGACGCGACCGGGGTGGTCGCTGTCGAGATGGGCCACGAGCTCCCACTTCGCTTGGAAGCGGAGTTCGCAGAACGGGCACTGGGAGACGTCGGCCATGGCGATTCAGAACTCGTCGAGCCAGACCGGCGCCCGGTCGAGGAGGAACGACGACACGTCGAGGCAACGGTCGAGGGTGTCACAGAGCTGTTCTTGGCCCAGGAACACGCGGGCCAGCGAGACCTCGACGCGAGCCACGATCGCGAGCGAACGCTCGGGGGCATCGGTCACGGCGCCGAAGCTGTCGATGGCCGACACCTCGAGCGGCAGGTCGGGTCCGCCCAGCCCGGCCAGTTCGGTGGCGAGGACCAGGAGGTCCGGGCCGCTCGGCAGCGGCGGCAACGCCCAGGTGAAGATCAGCGGGAAGTGGAACTCGTCCGGCGGATCGTCGTCCTCGCCGATCGACAGCAGGACATCCTCGAAGGCCAGCAGCACCCGTGGGTCGACGTCGAGCGCGAGGTGCAGGTCGAGCGGGCCGCCGCAGGCCTCGTCGGGGTGGAGGTCGACCTCCCAGGCCTGGCGGAGGGAGTAGGTCTCGACGAAGTGCCGCTCGTCGTGCACGTGGAATCCGTGATCGACAGCGTGGTCTTTGAGGTCGGCGATGAAGCCGGGAACGTCGATGGAAGCCATCGGGACAAGCCTGCCACGCGATCCCCGGTCGGAGAACACCGACGGTGGCGGAAGTACGGTCCTGGCGATGGGCGACGACGACGTGATGGTGACCCTGCGTGCCGCGGCTGCTGCCGTGCGCACGGCGCTCGACGAACTGGGCGACTGGGGCCTCGCCGGCACCCGCGCCGGCCAGTACCGATCGGACCTGGCCGCCGACGACGCCTGCCTCGCCGTCCTCGATGCCGCGGGCATGGGCTGGCTGAGCGAGGAGAGCGGCGTCGCCCACGGCGACCGGCCGGTCGTGGTCATCGTCGACCCGGTCGACGGCTCGACGAACGCGAGTCGCGGCATCCCGTGGTTCGCCACCAGCCTCTGCGCGGTCGACGACGACGGCCCGCTCGCGGCGCTGGTCGTGAACCAGGCGAGTGGTCGACGCTTCGAAGCGACCCGTGGCGGTGGTGCCACGGTGGACGGGCGTCCGTTGCGGCCGTCGGGGGCGACGGCGATGTCCGAGTCGGTCATCGGGATGTCCGGCTACCCGAACCGGTATCTGGGGTGGCGACAGTTCCGGGCACTCGGTGCGGCGGCCCTGGACCTGTGCGCCGTGGCCGAAGGCATGCTCGACGGCTACATCGACTGCTCGCCCAGCGCCCACGGCTCGTGGGACTACGCGGCAGGGATGCTGATCTGTCAGGAGGCCGGGGTGCCCGTGGTCGACGCGTTCGACCGAGCGTTGGTCGTGCTCGGCCACGCCGACCGTCGCACTCCCGTCGCGGGGGCGACCCAGTCGCTCCTCGACGAACTGGTCGCCGCTCGCCGATCGTTGCAGTGGCCTGACGATCCGCCCGTTCCCGGACGGAGCTGACCCGGGACCGTCGGTAGGATTCGTCGGTGGCCGGCTTCCTCCATCGCAGCGCACTCAAGATGTTCGGCCGTCTGCCGATCCCGGTGCGGCGCCGTGTCATCCGCACCATCTCGCCGTCGTTCACCGTCGGCGCCATGTGCTTCATCGAACGCGACGACGGTGCGCTGTTGCTCGTGCGCCACTCCTACCGCGAACGCTGGGGAGTCCCGGGCGGGCTGCTCCAACGGGGCGAGCGGGCCAGCGTCGGCGCGATGCGTGAGGTGATGGAGGAGGTGGGGGTCGCGATCGAGTTGCTGGGCGAACCCGCCGTCGTCGTCGATGCCCACCCCCAGCGCGTCGACATCGTCTTCCGGGCCCGGCCACTCGGAGGCCCCGAGGAACTCGCCGCCGTGCGACCGCAGTCGCCGGAGATCGTCGAGACCCGGTGGTTCCCGGCCGAAGGCCTCCCCGAGCTGCAGTTCGAGACGGCCGACGCGCTCGTCACGTTGGCCCGGGCGGCGACGTCACCCGTCGATCGGCGTCT
>JBFIHN010000433.1:0-2993 GCA_041601775.1 Acidimicrobiales bacterium | reverse complement strand
GTCGAAGGGGCCCACGCCTCGGTCATCGGCGGCGCGCCGGCCGCGGCCGTCGTCTTCACCCGCGAGGTCAACGCCCGGACGCAGGCCGACGAACGCATCCAACGCCTCGAGACGGCGATCGCCACGGCGTCGGTGCACGAGCGTGCCCACCTCCGGTCCGAGCTCGCCTCGGTCCGGTCCGGGGTGCGGAACGAGATGCTCGGCGTCGTCGCCGCCGAGTTCGACGCCATCCACTCCGTCGAGCGTGCCAAGGCCGTCGGATCGGTCCACGAGATCGTCCGCGCCGACCGTCTCCGGCCCGAGTTGATCGCCGCCGTCGAACGAGGGCTGGCCACCGGAGCCCCGTAGGGTGGTCGACCATGTGGCGCCTCCTCCTCGGCATCGTCGGCGTGGTCTCGCTGCTCGCCGGGGCGTCGTGTTCCGACGACGACGACGACGCCGCGAGCACCACGACAGCGGCCGGTGGGGACGATGGCGCCGCGTTCTGTGACGTGTACCTCGGCTACCTGTCGGAGTCGACGACGGCGAACCTGACCGCGGTCGCGCAGGCCTCCGACGACGAACTCGTGGGCGACTACGTCACCACCATGCAGTCGGACGCCGACATCATCGCGGTGATCGCGGCGACCGTCGACCTCGACGACCTGGCACGGGCACGCTGTCAGCGCGAGTGGACCGCCGGTGCCCAGGGCGCGGGAAACACCGGCGCAGCGGCGCAGGCGTTCTTCGACGCGCTCGTCGCCGGGGATCCCACCGGTGCGCGCAACGTCGCGTCGGCCAACACCATCGCGGTGTTCGAACCATGGGCGCCGATCGCCACGGACCCGGTCGCCGGTACGCCGACGATCGGCGACATCGACGGGCAGAGCTTCACCGTGGCGATCGACGAGGCGACGCTCGCCGAGTGCCAGGTCGAGACCGGCGTGGTCGTGGCCTGCGTCGTCGCCCAGTGAGCGGCGCTCAGGGCGTGGGCGGGACCATCTTGGCCATGTCCTCGTCGAGGCCGGCGAGGATCTCCTCGGCGATCGCACTGCGGAGACGCCGCTTGGTGAACGCGTAGGCGCTGCTCGGCAGCTGCCCGAGTTGGCGGGCCCGGTCGATCGACGCGGCCTCGACCTGGTCGCCGGCCACGAGCTCGTCGAGGTAGCCGGCGTCGACCGCTCCCTGCATGTCGTAGAGCTCGGCCTGCAGGATCGAGCGCTGGCGGTGGCGCATCGACAGTCGTGCTTCGCCGAGCCGGACGCCGTACCAGGGCAGGCCCATCCCGATCGCGGTCTCGTTGAGCCCGATCTTGGCCCGGAGGTCGGCCGAGCCGATGCGGGTGTCGCACGACAGGCACAGCAGGGCACCGGCGGCGAGCGCGTGGCCGGTGACGGCGGCGACGGTGGGCTGCGGGTGGGTGAACACGCGCATCATCAGACGCCCGCCGGCACCGACGAGACCGCGGGTCGCGTCCGCGCCCTGGGTCATCACCGACAGGTCGAATCCGGCCGAGAACTTGCCTTCGCGGCCGATGAAGGCGACGGCCTCGGCCTCGGCCTCGGCCTGGTCGAGGGCGGCATGGAGGGAATCGATGACGGCATGCGAGACGGCGTTGGCCTTCCCGTCGTCGATACGGACGACGGCGACGCCGTCCTCGATGGTCACGTTCACTGGTTCGGTCACGCTCGCCATCGTGGCACGACGGACCCGGAGCGGCGTGCACCACGGCTCGTCACTCCCATGTCCGGATACCGCCAGACGAACCGCCGCGGATGGGGCAGGATCAACTCGTGCGACTGGACCACCAACAGTGTTACGACGCACTGCGAAGCCGCGATGCCCGCTTCGACGGACGGTTCTTCGTCGGTGTCCGGACCACCGGCATCTACTGCCGACCGATCTGCCCGTCGCGCACGCCGTTGGCGCGCAATGTCGACTTCTACGCCCACCCGGCGGCGGCCGAGGACGCGGGACTGCGTCCGTGTCGCCGGTGTCGACCGGAGACCGCGCCGGGTTCGAGCGACTGGGCCGGTGGTGCGGCGATCGTCGAACGGGCGCTCCGTCTCATCGACGAAGGAGCGCTCGACCGCGGACCGCATCACGGTGGCACCGTCGACGACCTGGCCTGCCGGCTCCTGGTCGGTGGTCGCCACCTCCGCCGGCTGTTCGCCGAACACCTCGGCGTCGGACCCGACGCCGTGGCGAGGAGCCGGCGGGCGCACCTCGCCAAGCGGCTCCTGGTCGAGACCGACCTGCGCGTCGCCGATGTGGCCTTCGCTGCGGGATTCGGCAGCGTCCGGCAGTGCAACGACGTGGTCCGCGAGACGTTCCACGCGACCCCGTCGGCGCTGCGACGCGACCGCTCGGCCTCGCCGGCGGGACCGCTGCGCCTGCGCCTCGCGGTCCGCGATCCCTTCGACGGCGATGCGCTGCTCGACTGGTTCTCGGCCAGGGTGATCGACGGACTCGAGACGGTCGCCGACGGGGTGTATCGCCGGGCGGTGCGCGTCGACGGCGAGACCGGCTCGATCGCGCTCGAACCCCGCGCCGACCACGTGGTCCTGGCCGTCGAGCTTCCGCCGGCCACCGCGCTGGGCTCGATCGTCGGCGGCGCCCGTCGCCTGTTCGACCTGGCCGCCGACCCCGACGCGGTCGACGCCCACCTGTCCGCCGACCCGTTGCTCGCGCCGATGGTGGCGCAGCGACCGGGCATCCGGGTCCCCGGGTGCTGGACCGGATTCGAGGCGTCGGTCCGGGCCGTGATCGGTCAACAGATCTCGGTCGCCGCGGCGCGCACCGTGCTGGGGCGGGTCGTCGCTGCCCACGGCGACGGCACCTTTCCCGCCCCCGACGCGCTCGTCGACGCGCCGCTCGAGGAGTTGGGCATCATCGGCCGCCGGGCCGAGACGATCCGGACGCTCGCTCGTGGCGTCGTGTCGGGTGATCTCGTCCTCGACGGGAGCCTCGATCACGACCGCCTCGTCGCGTCGCTGGTGGCGATCCCCGGCATC
>JBFIHN010000432.1:0-2994 GCA_041601775.1 Acidimicrobiales bacterium | reverse complement strand
GGGCCCTGCGTCGCGACCCGGCCGCGGCGGAACGCTTCCCGCAGGACGTCCTCGAACTCCAGGGCTTCCTGCGGGGCGAGAGCCTGATCCCCGGCGTCAAGGCACATCCCGGGGCCGGCACCGACGTGCCGCTCTACATCCTGGGATCGTCGCTCTTCGGGGCGCAGCTGGCCGCCCACCTCGGCCTGCCCTACGCCTTCGCCAGCCACTTCGCGCCCCAGGCGCTCCGCGAGGCCGTGGCCCGCTACCGCCACGAGTTCCAGCCATCGGCGCAACTCGCCGAGCCCTACGTGATCGCAGGAGCGAACGCCGTCGCGGCCGACACCGAGACCGAGGCGGACGCCGAACTCGAGCGGGTCATCCGGTCACGGGTGTCGCGGTTCCTGGTGAAGGACCGCGAGCTGTCCTCCGACGAGATCGACCGACTCGTGGCCAGCCCCCAGGGCCAGCAGGTGGTGGGGATGATGCGCTACACGTTCGCCGGAACCGGGCCCCAGGTGGCCGACCAACTGCGCGAGTTCGCGGTCCACGCCGACGCCGACGAGATCATGTTGGCGTTCGCGTCGGCCGACGTCGCCGACCGCGTCCGCTCGATCGAACTGGTCGCCGAAGGCGTCGCCGCGTAGACCGCTGCCGCCCCCGCAGGCGTCTCAGCGGCCGATCAGATGGACGGTCCCGGGCGTCCCGGTCCGACGGCGTCGTTGCCGGCCATGTCGGCGTTGGGACGGGCGTCGGCCATGAGCCGAGCGACCACGTCGGTCATCGCCGTCGGGTCGTCGGGGTTCTGCTCCGTGGGGCCGCGGTGCCACGACTCGGCGATGGCGATCTCGCTGCCGTGCACCTGGAAGACCCGTCCGGTCACGTTGTGCGACTCGGGCGAGGCGAGCCACGTGCAGATGGGTGCGATCCATCGGGGTGAAGCGGCTTCGCGCTCCTCCTCGCTCGGCGGTTCGGCCCGCAGGGCCTCGGTGAGACGGGTGAGCGCTCCGGGCGAGATGGCGTTGACGGTCACGCCGTAACGGGCCAGCTCCATGGCGGCGATGATGGTGAAGCCCGCGATGCCCATCTTCGCTGCGCCGTAGTTGGTCTGCCCGGGGTTGCCGTAGATGCCCGACACCGACGTGGTGTTGATGATGCGGGCGTCGTTGGTCGCGCCGGCCTTGGCGCGTTCGCGCCAGTGAGCGCCGGCGTGGCGAGCCGGGGCGAAGGTCCCCTTGAGGTGGACGCGGATGACGGCGTCCCACTCCTCCTCGGTCATGTTGACCATCATCCGGTCGCGCAGGATGCCGGCGTTGTTGACCAGCACGTCCAGGCGCCCGAAGGTGTCGATGGCCTGATCGACCATCGCCTTCGCGTCGTCCCAGTCCGACACGTCGGACCCGTTGGCGACGGCGCGTCCACCCATCGCCTCGATCTCGGCCACGACCTGTTGGGCCGGTGACAGGTCGCCGCCGGTGCCCTCGGGCGTGCCTCCCATGTCGTTGACGACCACGGACGCGCCGTGCTCGGCCAGCATCAGCGCGTGCTCGCGGCCGATGCCGCGCCCCGCTCCGGTCACGATCGCCACTCGTCCGTCACACAGTCCCATGGGTGCGTCCTTCTTCCCCTCGTCGAAGGGGGGACGGTAGTGGAGCCGAGCGGGCCGGCGAGTCAGCTGCGTCGTCGCCGGCGGAGCCTGGCGAACCAGCCTTCGGTCGCGATCGCTCCGGCGATCTGGTCGCTTCCCGCGCCGCCGCCGGTGATCACCCCGGCGGCCCTGGCGGTGACGCCGTCACGACACGAGACACAGACCTTGCGGTTGGTGATCGACGAGACGAGCGGCGTCTTCGTCGACCGTCCGCACGACGGGCATCGGTACGTGGAGAGCCCCATGCAGCCATCGTGCACCGGATCGTCCGGGGCCGCCACCCCGACGGCCGCGCTCGGTCAGGTGCAGCAGTCGGCGTCTGGCCGATGGGAGATCGAGGGCGCGGAGACGCCGTCGACCTGCGAGATCTCGTCGAGGACCAGACCGACGAGGTCGAGGCGGTCGTCGGCAACCGGGAGATCGACATGGAAGACATCGTCGGCGAACCCCGGGGTGCGCGACGCGACGACCACGTTCGTGATGTCGCCGCCCACCGCCCCGATCCGCGACGCGACCGCGCCGAGTGCACCGGGCCGGTCGGGGAGCGACACCTCGATGACGACGTGCTGGACCCTGGATGCCGCCGCAGGGGCGTGGTCGCGTGCCATCTCGTCGCTCTGGTCCATCGTGCCGATCATGCCCTGCATGATCGTCCGACCCCATATCGGCCGTGGTCCGTTCACGTGAACGCTGTGTCAACAGCGGACCGTGGTCCGGGCCTATCCTGCGGCAGCGAAGGGGGCTTCCATGGACGACGTCGCAGGTGCGTTCGCCGACGCGGCCGGCGTGGAGCCGGGGGACCGCGCCCGGCGAAGCCAGGGTGCTGCGCTTCGGTCGACCGGGCGAGATCGCCGAGCTGTTCACGTCGGCCGGTCTCGTCGACATCGTCGAGACCGAACTCCGGGTGTCCTCGACCTACGCGTCGTTCGACGAACTGTGGAACGGCTTCCTGGCCGGCGTCGGCCCCACCGGCTCGTATCGGCGCCGTCGCCCGCTGCGCGGTGGGCGCCGTGCCCACGTGACGCACCGCGAGCCGACGTTCACGTGGCCGGGGTGGGGTAGACCGACATCACGTAGGGGATGTCGAACGGAGCCTGTTCCAGCGAGGTCAGGTCCCATTGCGAGCACGGTGCCGTGAACGGGTTCCCGGCGAAGACGTGCAGCGCGGCGTTGTTCGTCGCCAGTGGGTTCTCGATGGCGTGGACGGCGTCGGCGCCCATGAGCGACACGGTGCCCGCGTCGTACTCCTTGCCGCCCGCGCGCTCGAGCCCATCGGGCGTGCGGCGGAAGAAGGTGTTGTGCTCGCGGCCTGCGTAGTAGGCGCAGGCGCTCCACGATCCATGGTCGTGGGGGAGGAACACGAAGCC
>JBFIHN010000431.1:0-3009 GCA_041601775.1 Acidimicrobiales bacterium | reverse complement strand
GATCCCCGAGGTGGCCACGATCTTCGTGGCCGACGAGTGGAGCTGGCTGATCCGTTCGGCTGGATCGACGTTGGCGCAGTTGGTCGTGGCGCCGTTCACTGCCGGCGTCGCCGTGCTCTATCACCTCGATCTGCGGAGCCGATCCGAGGGGTACGACATCCAACGTCGGGTCGCGGCGATGAGCGGGTCATGACGCTCGTCCATCTCGCCCTGCTCCGCGGCGGCCTCGACCGGAGCCCGCCGGTCGACCCGGACGACGCTCGTCGCGCCGCCGACGACATCTTGCGCGACGGCGCCTACACCGAGCCGACCCAGAGCCTGTTGGACCGTGCGGTCGAGTGGGTCTTCGAGCAGATGGGCTCGGTGTTCGGAGCCCTGCCCGGTGGAGGCCCGGGCACCGGCATCGCATGGATCGTGGTCGTGGCGTTGATCGCCGCCGCTGCCTGGCTCGTGGTGCGGGCACTGCGGGTGCCCCGTGTGGCGCGAGAACCGGGGGACGACGTCCTCGCATACGGCACGGAGACGCGGCGCGATGCCACCGTCTGGCTCGACGAGGCCGATCGACTCGCCGCGTCCGGTGACCATCGAGGAGCGCTGCGCTGCCGTCATCAGGCGCTGGCCGCTCGCCTGGTCGCGGAGCGGGTGGTGGACGACGTCGCGGGGCGTACCGCCGGTGAGTATCAGCGTGTGGCATCGGTCGTCCTGCCCGACGAGGCCGAGCGGCTCGATCGCGTCACCGCCTGCTTCGACGGCGCCTGGTACGGGAACGACGCGGTCGATGCCGATGCCTTCGCGGCCTTCGTCGTCGACTGCGAAGCGGTCGAGGTCGCGGCGTCCGAGCGAGCGGCCGAGTCGGTCTCGACGTGAGCCGTCGGTGGATCTGGATCGCCGTGATCGCGGCGGTGGTGCTCGGAGGTGCCTACCTCGGGGCGTCTCGGCAGAACCCTGGTGCTCCGCTCGATCCGACGTCCACGTCGCCGGACGGAGCGAAGGCGGTCGTCGAACTCGTCGGGCGGCTCGGTGGGGAGATCCACGTCGTCGAGGGTGTTCCCACCGCGGACGTCGACGTGGCGCTCGTCCTCGAGGACCGCTTCGGTCGCGAGCAGGCCGACGACCTCGAGGGCTGGGTACGACGCGGCGGCACGCTCGTCGTCGCCGATCCGACCTCGCTGTTGACCCCGCGGGTCGGCGCCGGCGTGACCGATGTCGTGACGGCGCGTTGCGGGGTGGTCGGCCTGGAGGACGTCCGCGAGATCGACGTCGGCGTCAGCCGCCGGTACGTGGTGCCCGACGGGACCGCGACCTGCTTCGCGTCGACATCGGGTGAGGCCTACCTCGTGGTCGAGGATCGGGGCGAGGGGCAGATCGTGAGCCTCGGAGGGCCGAGCGTGTTCACCAACGCACTGCTCGACGAGGTCGACAACGCAGTCCTGGCTGGTGCCCTGTTGTCGGGCGAGGGGCGGCGTGCCGCGTTCGTGCGGCCGGTGCTCGCCGGCAGTGGCGACCGCGGCCTCGTGGACCTGATCGAGACACCGGTCCGGGCGGCCCTCGCCCAACTGCTGGTGGTCTTCGCGCTCGTCGTCCTGTGGCGGGGCCGTCGACTGGGTCGACCGGTGACCGAACCGCAGCCGGTCCAGATCCAGGGTGCGGAGCTGACCAACGCCGTGGGGAGACTCCTCCAGAACAACCGCCGTCCCGACCGCGCCGCTGCCATCTTGCGTGACCACGCTCGACGAGACCTCTCGTCGTTGCTCGGCCTGCCGCTCGATGCCCCGCTGGGCGTGGTGGAGTCGACCATCGCTGCCCGGACGTCGCTCGACGTCGCCCAGGTCCGACGCGCCGTCTCCGATCTCGTCACCTCCGACGAACTGCTCGTCGAGGTCGCCCATCTGCTCAACCGCATCCGTGAGGAGCTCACCCATGACCGCCCAGCCATCCGCTAGTCCCGCCCGCGACGCCGTGCTCGCCGTCCGCGACGAGGTCGGCAAGGTGATCGTCGGCCAGGACGGCGTGCTCTCGGGGATCGTCGCCGCACTGTTGGTTCGCGGACATGTCCTGCTCGAGGGGGTGCCCGGCGTGGCCAAGACGCTCCTCGTCAAGACGGTGTCGGCCGCCTTCGATCTCGACTTCAAGCGGGTGCAGTTCACCCCCGACCTGATGCCTTCCGACGTCCTCGGTCAGGTCATCTACGACTCCGGGACGGGGTTCCGCTTCCGCGAGGGGCCGGCGTTCACCAACGTGCTGCTGGCCGACGAGATCAACCGCACGCCCCCCAAGACGCAGGCGGCGCTGCTCGAGGCGATGGAGGAACGACAGGTCTCGGTCGAGGGCGACGCCCGGATGCTCCCCGAGCCCTTCGTCGTCATCGCGACGCAGAACCCCGTCGAGTACGAGGGCACGTATCCGCTGCCCGAGGCCCAGCTCGACCGGTTCCTCTTCAAGCTCCAGGTCGGGTACCCCGACGCCGTCCAGGAACAGGAGATCCTGGCGCGCCACCACTCCGGACTCGACCCGCACGATCCCGCCGCTGCCGGAGTGCGAGCCGTGGCCGGGGTCGCCGACCTCGATGCCGGGCGGGCCGAGGTCGACGCCATCGCGGTCGACCCGCAGATCCTGGCCTACATCGTCGCCATCGCGAGGGCGACCCGCGAGAGTTCGTCGCTGTCGCTCGGGGTCTCGCCCCGTGGGGCGTCGTGGCTCCTGCACGCCGCCAAGGCCTGGGCCTGGCTCGCCGGGCGCAGCTTCGTCACCCCGGACGAGGTGAAGGCGGTCGCCCGTCCCACGCTCCGCCATCGCATCCAGGTCCGCCCCGAACTCGAGCTCGAGGGCACCACGCCGGACGCGGTCCTCGACGGCATCCTGGCCACTGTCCCCGCGCCACGCTGACCTCGTGCCGGTCCCCACTCCTCGTCTCGCGTTCGTGGCCCTCGTCGCCGCCGTCGCGGTCGCCGTGGTCCCCGGCTCGCTCGCCACCCGCCTGTTGGTCGTCAACGCAGTGTTGGTGGCGCT
>JBFIHN010000430.1:0-3021 GCA_041601775.1 Acidimicrobiales bacterium | reverse complement strand
TGGAACTGGGTCGGGACCATGTGGCTCGTCGTGACACGGTGAGTGTCGATGAGCCGTAGGCAGTCCTCGGGGGTCCACTTCTCCATGAGAACCACGGTGTGCCCGAGGTGGAGCGCGTTGCCCGTCCACATCAACACGGCCGTGTGGTAGAGCGGCGACCCGGTCAGGTGGACGTTGTCGGCGAAGGCTTCGACGCCGAAGAGCATCATGAACATCGAATGGCGTGCAGCGAAGTCGGACGGGTGCATGTCGGGCATGGCCCGGCGGACGCCCTTGGGCCGACCGGTGGTTCCCGACGTGTAGTGCATGGCCATGCCGGCGGTACGAGACGCAGGGGCGGTCTCGGGCTGTCCCGCACCCAACTCGTCGAAGGGCCGGTAGCCGGGCACGTCGCCGATGGCGAACCAGCGATCCGGGGCGAGGTCCATCTCGGTCGCCGCGGCCTCGAGCGCGGAGGAGTAGGCGGCGTGACCGACGAGGACAGCGGACTCGGAGTCGTTGACGATGTAGGCGATCTCCGGGCCGACGAGGTGGTGGTTGATCGGCGTGAAGATCAGTCCGACCTGGACTGCTGCCAGGTACAGCTCGAGGAACTCACGGCAGTTCGGCAGCACGGCGGCGACCGTGTCTCCCGGCACGAGCCCCAGCGCCTGCAGCCCGTTGGCCAGCTGATTCGCCCGTCCGACGAGCTCGCCAGCGCTCACGGGCGTCTCGTCGACGTCGATGAGGGCGGTCCACGAACCGTCGGCCTCGGCCAGTCTCCAGAATCCTGTCTCGGTCATGCCGGGGAACGGTAGCGGAACCTGACGCGCCGTCAGATACGAGTCGACGGGCGACATCGCGACGTGGTCGAGACGCGGGTGGCAGACGACAGGCTGCGTCGTCGGTGCGCCAGGATGCATTCGTGCGCGCCGCAGTGACCGGCTGGTTCGACGAACTCGACCTCGATCCAGGTTCGACCTGGCGGCGCATGGGCACGCGGAGCTTGGGGGAGCGGCCGTGGTTGGTCGTCGACGAGCGCAACGACGTCGAACGCGCCGAGCGGGCGCGCCTGTTCGCGTCGGCCGGCCGCGACGTCTACGTGGCGCCCCCGGAACCGGTGGGGGACGAGGTGCACGCGCTGGTGCAGCAGGCAGCGGGCGCGGTCATCGCACGGGACGGGCAACCCTTGGCGGCCGCCGGCCTCGCCATCCAAGAAGACCTGTGTCTGCTGCAGCAACGCGACGGAGCCTGGCACCTCGATGCCGCCATGGTGTGCTTCCCGTCGCGGTGGCGCCTGGCCGACAAGATCGGCCGCCCGCTCGTCGATGTCCACGCTCCGACCGCCGGCTACCGCGACCACCTCTCGGCGAGGGTCGACCGACTCCTCGACCGCCTCACCGACCGACCGGTCCTGCGCCGGAACTGGTTCGTGCACCCGGACCCGTCGCTCCACCAGCCCGTCGCCCCGACCGTCGACCCGGTGGTCTCGGCCCCGGACGCCCTCGACGGGCTGCATGTCCGCAGCGAGCGGCAGACCCTGCGCAGACTCGACTGCGGTTGGGTGTTGTTCACCATCCGGATCCAACACGACCCGCTCGGCGTCGCACTCGACCGCCCAGAGCGCATCGACCGCTTCCGGCACTACCTCGAGCACGCTCCGGCCGACGACCTCACCCACCGCGGGATGGTGCCAGCGCAGGTGGCCGAGATCCGGCGACGACTCGCCGAGGGCGGGGACGACGAACCGCGCCACCCCGACCCCGTCCAGCAGTAGCCTGCGCCAGACGGCAGGCGGAACGCGTTGCCGAGCTGAGGCCAACGGATCCCTCGCTCGAGGGCCGATGTCGTGAGGTGGACCATGGGGCTGTTCCGTCGAGGACGAGCGACCGATCTCGGCGAACGCGGGGTCGCCGTCGTCCGGGGCATCACGGTGCTCACTGCAGGAGACGACACGCCGACCCGGCAGCGGTTGCGGCTCGAGGTCGAAGGGCCGATGCCGGAGACCGATGGCGTCGAACTCACCGGCGCTCCGCGATGGATCCGGTACGGACAGACGCTGCCCGTTGTCCGCTCCCGCCGCGGCTGGGAGGTGGAGTGGGACGCGGCCCCCGGACCTGCTCCGACCAGCGTGGCGCGGGTGAAACCCCCCGACGCCGGGATCGACGACAAGACCAGCAAGGCGCCACGGGCGCGGCGCAAGGGTGCACCGTGCACGGTCGAGATCCGGGAGGTCACGGCGGGCACGTTCCTCGGCATGGGCACCGACCGACTCGACCTGGTGACCACGATCACGACCGACGGCATGGAGGACTACGCGCTCGAACTGAAGCGCCAGGAGGTCCCGTTCTACGCAGCGCACCTGCTGCGCCCGGCCACCGTCGTTCCCGGGTGGGTGCGACCAGGCCGACCCGACAAGGTCGTCATCGACTGGCCACAGGCGGCCATGGCCGTTCCCGGCATCGGCGAACCTGCCTTCGAGCCAGACGACTCCCAACGCTCGGACCTCGCCCAAGGCGTCGTCGACGCAGCTGTCGAGACCGCCGGCGGCTTCGCCGCTCGCTTCGTTCCCGGTGGGGGACCGGACGCCGAACGCACCGTCGTCCATGCCGACGACGACGCCGTGTACGGCGTCGACTTCGCCACATGGGTCGGCATCGAGGCCGGCCTCGTTCGCGACCGCGTCGCTCCGGGCGACCACGCCGGCTACGCCGAGCAGCGAGGTGTTCCCGTCGGACAGTGGGCCGACGTCGCTGCGGCATGGCAGGGGCGCGTGCGCTCCGACTGGGAACTGGGCGCCCGATACGGAGCGGCCTATGAGATGGCGCTGAAGGGTCGATGACCGACGCTCCGCCGCCGCCCCTGCGGGTGCGGACCGAGCGTCGCCGCCGGCCGCTCGGTGTCGGCCTCGCACTCGGGGCGGTCGGACTCCTCAGCATCGTGGCGGGCAGCGCGACGTCCTGGCTCAACCAGGCCATCCAGGTGGCCGCGCCGGTGGCGCGGGTCGAGGTCCCGAGCACGACCACCTTCGACGCCGACGAC
>JBFIHN010000429.1:0-3023 GCA_041601775.1 Acidimicrobiales bacterium | reverse complement strand
GGTGGCTTCCTCGGCTACGCCCTCCTGGGCGCCGACATCGACGACGGCGCGGTCCAGGCCGGCGGCATCTTCGGGTCGATCGTCGGTTCGATCCGGTTGCTCCTGGTCGTCCGCCTCCTGCGGACCGACCGTACGGTCTGACCAGCCCGGTGTGACCGGCACGGTCAGACCGGTCGACCTCGCCAGGCTTCGCCGGGAGTCACACGGTCTGGGGTGTGGGCACCTTCGGGTCGGGACGCTCGACCGCGGCCTCGCCGCCACCGATGCGACCGACGCCGACGGCGAACGCGACCAGCCAGCCGAGCACCGTGAGTGCCAGGTAGGCATGCACGACGGGGGAGAGCCAACCGTTGCCCTCGGTGGTCTCGCGGAGCAGGTACTGCGACTCGGAGCCCATCGCGATCGTGCGGTCGACGGCGGGGATCTCGGGCTCGCCGATGAAGGGGTCGTCGGGGAAATAGATCGGCGCCGCCATCAACTCGTTGCCGTTGCGGTGGAGGCGCACGAGGGTCTTCCAGAGGCCGTCCGTCGGCACCGGAGACGCGGAGACCCACCGCCCCGGCTCCTGCTCGATCATGTCGGCGAGCACGAGGCCACCGCCCTGCCACGCCGTCGCTTGGAACCAGTGGGCGTCGTCGGCGGCATCCGCCGGGGTCAACTCGACCGTGACGATGGCTCCGGCCCCGTCGAAGTCCTCGCTGGTGGCGGGCTCCAGCGTGATCGCGGCGGTCACGTCCCCGGTGTGTCGGGGGAGGAAGGCCACGACCGGTCCGATGGCCAGGATCGCGGCGAGGACGAGTCCGACGCTCCCGACCGGACGTCCCGGTGCCGAGAAGCGGAAGGCTCGGGCGAACGCGGTGCCGAGCACGGCGCAGCCGACGCCGGCGATGAGGGAGGTGATGACCGCAGGCACGAGGAGCGACGAGTTCCAGGCCTGCGGGGCGCCGGCCGTGAGCTGATCGCTGTTCCAGAGCCACTCGCCGGCCAGGCCGATCGTCGCCACACCGATGCCGGACACGACGGCGAAGCGGCCGCGTCGGTCGACGCCGACCAGGCGGGCGGCGCCCTCGACGACGATCGCCGACAGCAGGAACGTCGCCCCGTGTCGGGTCTCCACGGGCCCGTCGCCACCGATCTGGGCGAACTGGGTCACGAAGAAGATGGACCCGAGGAGCACGGCTCGGCCGGGGCCGAGCACGAGGCGGATGGCGACGAAGGCGAGCGCTGCAGCCATCGAGATCAGCATGGGCTGGAAGACCTGCGCGAACTGCGGGACGCCGAAGCTGAACTCACCCTGGCCGGCGACGAGGCCCTGGAGGGTCAGCCACGCCGCGAACCCGTGGAGGAAACGCGCCCAGCGGCTGTCGCTCGGCGCCACGCCGGTGTCGGCCATGATCAGCCATGCGGCGAGGCCGGTGAAGCTGGCGCCGAGGATCATGAGCATGTGGGTCGGACTCCACATCGTCACGTCGACGCCGTAGGCCGAGTGCCAGATCTCGTCCATCGGGAAGCCGGAGACCGCGCCGACACCGAGCGCCCCGAGCGGCACCATCGACCACGGCACCGTGAAGCCGAGCACCGTGCTGCCGCCGTCCCATCGGTCGAGGGTGGCGACGAGGACGCCGAACACCGAGGCCGCCAGGATGCCGATGAGGCCGAGGAGGATGGCGGTGTGGGGCGCGGTGAAGAGTTGGTCGTCGCGGCCGAGCGCGATGTGCCACTGGACGTCGGAGTAGAAGCCGACACCGGCCAGGAGCAACGAGAACAGCGACTGGCCGATGGCGATCGCAGCCCAGCCGGGGATGCCGGTGAGGCGCGTGAGCCCGCGACCGATGCGCTGGAGGGCGCCGAGCGGGCTCCAGTCGCCGTCGCCGGGCGGTCCGTAGGCGAAGAGTGCGATGTCGGCCGCGAGGTACGCGGCGAGCAGGATCGTCACCGGCGTCCAGGACGCGAGGGCGCTTCCCCCCAACGTCCCGTCGTCCGCGGCGATGATCGTTCCGAGCCCCAACATGTTACTGACGGTAACGCCTTGGGCGGTGGGAGGCAACGACTGATCTGTGGCGGCAGACGACGAGTAGATTTCGCGCGATGCTGCACCTGCTCGCCGCGGAGTCCGGTTCGAGGGCGAACTTCGTCGACTTCGACGTCCCGTTGTGGGTCTGGGCCGCCTTCGCTGCGCTCGTCGTGGCCCTGTTGCTCATCGACCTGCTGTTGGTGCACCGCACGGCGCACGTGATCACCACCAGGGAAGCGGCCATCGAATCGGCGATCTGGATCGCGATCAGCCTGCTGTTCGGGTTGGTGATCCTGGCGTGGCAGGGCGGTGACGCCGCCGGCGAGTACTACGCCGGGTATCTCATCGAGAAGTCGCTGAGCATCGACAACGTCTTCGTGTGGGCGTTGATCATGAGCTACTTCGCGGTGCCGCAGGCGTATCAGTTCCGCGTGCTGTTCTGGGGCATCTTCGGTGCCCTGGTGCTGCGGGCGCTGTTCATCTTCGGTGGCGTCGCCCTCATCGAACGGTTCGAGTGGATCATCTACGTCTTCGGGGCGTTCCTGCTCTACACCGCGGTGAAGCTCCTGCGACCGAGCCACCAGGAACTCCACCCCGAGGACAACCCCCTGCTCAAGTTGGTGAACCGGATCGTCCCCTCGACCACCGAGTACGACGGGCAGAACCTGTTCACGGTGCGGAACGGGCGGCGGCTGGCCACACCGTTGCTCGCCGTGCTGATCGTGGTCGAGTCCTCCGACGTCGTGTTCGCCGTGGACTCGATCCCGGCGATCATCGCCGTCAGCCACGAGCAGTTCATCGTGTTCTCGTCCAACGCCTTCGCCATCCTCGGCCTCCGAGCGCTCTACTTTCTGCTCGCCGACATGCGGAACCGGTTCACCTACCTGCAGCAGGGCCTCGCCGTGGTCCTGGCGTTCGTCGGCGTCAAGATGCTGATCAGCAACCTGTACCACGTGCCCACCTTCGCCTCGCTGTTGGTCATCGCCGTCGTGCTCACGCTCGCGATCGT
>JBFIHN010000428.1:0-3031 GCA_041601775.1 Acidimicrobiales bacterium | reverse complement strand
GCGCCGTGGCCGCCCGTCGCAACATCCACCTCGCCGACGACCCGGTCACCGCCAGCGGCCGGGTGGAACTGCGCCACTACCTGCGCGAGCAAGCGGTCAGCGAGACGACCCACCGCTTCGGCAACCTCGTCCACCGCTGAGCGACGCCGGACCTCGAGCGGCCGGAGCCGACGTCCTCAGACGACGAGGATGCCCCCGATGCCCAGCATCATGAGGCCGCTGGCCCGGGTGAGCGTGGTGCGGGAGCGGTCGCCGAGCCGGCCGGCGAACGTGGCCGATGCCGCGGCCAGGCTGCTGTGCCAGACCGCGGACGCGAGCACGAGCCCGACGCCGAAGAGGACCAGTGCCGTCGGGGTGCTGATGCTCGACGGCAGGGCGAGGGCGAGACCCGACCAGGCCACGAGGCTCAGCGGGTTGAACGCCGTCATGGCGGCAAGCGTCCGCGTCGGACGGCGCAGCGACGCGATGGCTTCGCGGGCACGCTCGGCCCGGACCACGGTCACGACCGCGATCGCCACCAGCGCCAGACCGAGGACGATCTCGACGTCGCGCACGATGCCGGCATCGAGGCCAGCGAGGAGACCGGCACCGCCGAGGGCGATGGGAACCGTGAGCCCGTCGGCCATCACCACGCCACCGGCGCCGGCGAGCGCGGCCCGGCGTCCCTGTTCGGCGCCGAGGCCGACGAGCGTGAGCGAGACCGGGCCGATGGGGGCCACGAGGGCGAGGCCGGTGAGGAAACCGAGGAACAGGACCATGACGACAAGGATGGCGGCATTTCCGGTGGAGAACCTGCGGAACATACAGGTGCCACCCGATTTGTTCCGTAGGATCTGCGGTCATGGACGACATCGACCGGAAGATCATCGAACTGCTGGTGGCGGATGGCCGCACCTCGGTCACCGACCTCGCCGATGCGGTCCATCTGTCGCTGTCGGCGGCATCCCAACGCCTGCGCCGACTCCAGGAATCGGGCGCCATCGAGCGGTTCACGGTGCGCCTCGGCGGCCCGGCCACCGGGCGCCCGGTCGAGGCACTCGTCGACCTCCAACTCTCCCCCGGATCGCCGTGGGAAGGCATCGACCACGCACTGCGCGAGCAGGAGGACGTGGTCGACGCCGTCCACCTCACCGGCGGATTCGACTACCAGATCCGCATCCGCTCCCGGTCGATCGAAGAGCTGGACAGTCTGCTCCGCTGGCTGAAGGAGTCGATGGGCGTACGCGAGACGTCCACGCGCATCGTGCTCCACACCGTCGAGGGGTTCCCGCGCGAGGCGATCGGCTGAGCGCACCGCGCCATCGCCCGGTGCCGGGCACAACGGACACGGCGTCGACGCGACTCGGTAAGGTAACGACCGTTGCCAAAGCCGACCCCCACCCGCACGCCGTCGCGCTGGAACGGCCTCTCCACCGAGGAACGCCAGCGTGAACGACGCAGCCTCCTCGTCGAGGCCGCGCTCGACCTCCTCGCGTCCGAGGGGTCGTCGGGCACCACGGTCCGCGCGGTGTGCGCCGCGGCCCGGCTGAACCCCCGCTACTTCTACGAGAGCTTCGACGAACTCGATTCGCTGGTCGTCGCGGTCTACGACCACGTGATCGGCCTGTTGCGCGATCGCGTCGCCGAGGCGCTCGTCGGGGTCGACGACCACCCGGTCGAGACCGTGCGGGCGACGATCACCGCGATCGTGTCCTTCGTCGACGAGGACCGGCGTATGGGCCGGGTGCTCTACGTCGAGGCCCTCGGGAACGAAGCGCTCAACGTCCGCCGGATGCAGACCGGCTTCGCCCTGGTCGACCTCCTCCAACGAGACGTCGCCCGCCGCCGGGGCCAGCCCGGTGCCGAGCAGTTGGCGCGGCTGGCGGCGGCCATGCTCGTCGGCGGCATGTCCGAGATCCTGTCGGCCTGGCTCGACGGCCGGATCGAGATGACCTCGGACGAGGTCATCGACGACACCACCGCCCTGTTCCTCGCCGTCGGCGAACGAGCCGGCAAACTCGAGGCAACCCGTCTCCGGACCTGAGCGCCCGGTGACGCCCCGGCGACACCGAGATGAACGCTGCCGGACGAACGCCCACGACGATCGACCCTTTCGCGCAGTCCCTCCTAGTGTGCGGCCCGTGGATCGCCGCAAGTTCCTTCTCCTCAGCCTCGCTTCCGGTGGTGCGCTGTCCATCGGCCGGGGGTTCCTCGCCCCGGCCTTCGCCGCTCCGGCCGAGCCGGGCGAGAGTCCCTACGGGACGCTCGGCGATCCGGACGCGCTGGGCCTGCGCCTGCCCGACGGCTTCACCTCTCGCCAGATCAAGCAGTTCGGTGTCCCCGTCGAGGGGACGCTCGAGCTGGGCGTGGCCTTCCCGGACGGCGCCGGCACCTTCCCGACCGACGACGGCGGCTGGATCCTGGTGTCGAACTCGGAGAACCCACCGCCGGTCGACATCACCGACCCCACCCCCATCGGGCTCGACCGACTCGGGGGCGCCCAGGCCATCCGGTTCGCGGCCGACGGCACCATCACCGACGCGTACCCGATCCTCACCGGCAGTCGTTCGAACTGCGCCGGTGGGGCGACACCGTGGGGTACCTGGCTCTCGTGTGAGGAGGTCGACGACGGCGCCGACCCATCGAACTCCGGCAAGGTCTTCGAGTGCTTCCCCGAGGGCACGGCCGCCGATGCCGTGGACCTCCCCAAGCTGGGACGGTTCAAGCACGAGAACGCCACGGTCGACCCCGTGCGCCAACAGGTGTACCTGAGTGAGGACCTGCCCGACGGCCTCTTCTACCGGTTCACGCCGTCCGCGTACCCCGCCCTCACCGACGGGGTGCTCGAAGCCGCGCTCGTCGCCGACGACGATTCGGTCACCTGGTTGGCGATCGACGACCCCGAGTGCGGCCTCGGAACGCCGTGTCGTCAGCAGGCAGCCGCCACGGCCTTCGACGGCGGCGAGGGCTGTGTGTACGACGACGGCAAGGTCTTCCTGACCACGAAGGGCGACGACCGGGTCTGGATGTACGACACCGTTGCCGCGACCAT
>JBFIHN010000427.1:0-3035 GCA_041601775.1 Acidimicrobiales bacterium | reverse complement strand
GGTCGACCATGGCCTTCGCCCCCGACGGCACCGGTGCCGGTGAGGCGTTCGCCAACGTCAGCCGGGCGATGACCGCTCGGCGCGACAAGCTCCGCAAGCGCGAGGCGTACGACGTGGCCGACTTCTACGAGGGCGACAAGGGCGCCGAGGCCGACCGTCGACGTCGACGCCGCTGACCACGCTCAGCCAGCGGCCGCGGGAGAACGATCCGACCCGGTCAGCCGGCGAAGGTCGTCGTACGCGCTCGCGAGGTCGTAGAGCGTCTGCTTGCCGTCGCCCTGGAACGACGAGCCGTGCATGATGGCCAACGTCGTCGGCTCGAGATCGCCGAGCGAACGGATGATCGAACCGGTCGTGGGCGCCAGGGAGGTGGCACCGAACATGGCCTCGGCCGCCATCGCTGCGCCGACGACATCGCCGGTCGTCACCGCCGGGGGTGCGCCGACGTGTGACAGGAGGTCGCCGCACAACAACGTTCTCGTCGTCTCCTCGAACAGGACCTGGGCCTCCCAGCCGTGGGGGACGTGCGGTGTGGAGATCTGGCGGAGGCGCTTGCCACCGATGTCGACGACCTCACCTTCCTCGAGGGCGCGAGGGGGACGGTCGCACAGGTCGTCGAGCGAGACGTCACAGCCCAGTGCCCCGTGGGCGACCTGGGCGTCGGGAGCTGCGGTGAGCCACATGTTCATCGAGCCGCACTCGTCGGCCTCGACGTGCCCGAAGGTGATCCAGCGGAGCGACTCGACCGGCGTGACCGTCGCAACGGACTCGGCGACGAGCGGATACATCCCTCGCGGTCCCGTGTGGAACAGCAGGGGCTCGTCGCCCATCACGAGGAACTGGTTGAAGGTGAACCCCTCGGGGCTCACGTCGGGGATCCACGTGGAGATCCGGTAGATGTCGTCGGCGATCTCGTTGACTTCCGGGTGCATGGGTTCCATGCCCCCTCGGCGTTCATCCGGAACCGGTCTCGTTCACTCCCGACTGAACGATCCAGCGGATCGGGTCGTGGCCGGCGTCCGGGGTTCCGGGATCGTGGACGCAGTACCGACCGGTGCGGATCGACCGATCGAGCGAGGCGCCGGCCGCGGGGTGGGCGTCGCAGACGGTGGCGACGGCCGACCGGATGGCGCGGGTCACGTTCAACCGGGCGCGTTCTGCGACTGACGACGCTCGCCGGCTCCGTCCGCCGAGACCGAACGCCTGGGCCAGCTGCTGCACCAACTGGTCGTGCTCCGCCTGCAGCTGTTCGGCCTCGTCGAGCAGGTCGCTGTCGAGGGCATCGTCGATCCGTGCGCGTACCGCCTCGATCCGCCGGCGGTACGCCGTCCGGGCGGTGGTGTCGAGGACCTCGCCGGCGTCCCCGATCGTCCGCCGGTCGACGTCACCGATGCCCTCGATGCGGTCGACGAGGTCGAGGGCGTGGCGCTCGACTCCCGGCGCCGCGACCAGCAGGGCGACGTAGCGCAGCCCCTTGGTGTCGCGGAGTCGGACCTCGGTGCCGTCGAGGGCGAGCGTCCACCACTTGTCGGTGCGCTGGAGCGACGCCGTACGCGGTGTGGTGCGGTCCGGGTCGGGCGACAGCCGATCGAGCAACGCTCGGTCGCCGGGGTCGAGCACCACGTCGAGGCCGGCCACCGCGGCTGCTGCGGCGGCGGCGTCCAGCCTCGCTCCCGGGTGGTCGCCGCGACGTTCCCGCAACCGGGCCGACTCGAGCAGGAGCAGGAGCTGTTGGTACGGCGCTCGGGTCGCGCCGCGCCCCGAGCCTCCGAGGAGGGCTGCGAGCGCCTCGTCGACCAGTTCGATGGCGGCATCGACGTCGCCGGTCGCCACCAGGACTCGGGCCTGCGCCGGGACGCTGCGCGCTCGCAGGACAGGGTTGTCGACGGCATCGACCCGCTGCGCGAGACGCGCTCGTGCGTCGGTCGCCGCGTCGAGGTCGCCGCGGACGACCTCGGCGTCGGCGAGGACGCTCAGCAACTCGACGGCACGCAGGTGATCGACTCGCAGGGCGCGCAACCCACGACGAGCCGCCAGCGCTGCCAGGTCCACGTCGCCACGACGGAGGTGGAGGCGAGCCGCAGGCAGGAAGCCCTCGAAGGTCTGCTCCCGGCCGACCAAGAGGGTCTCGGCGTCGGCGAGGCGGCCCTGCCGGATGCGGAGTTCGGCCAGGAGGACCGCCGAGTGGAAGGCCGGTTGACCGGTTGCCTGCTCGAACTCGTCGGACGCGCGCTCGAGCAACGCCTCGGCCTCGGACCACCGGCCCAGCTCGTACAGCAGACAGGCGTGTACGGAGTCACAGTGGTTGCTGAGGAAGACCGCGGCGGGAGTGTCGAGGCCGATCAGGCCCCGGTTGCGGAGGAGGTCGCCCCACGACGACGCCCGGTCGAAGTCGGCGCTGTAGTAGCAGGCGGTGAAGAACGAGCACGCCGACCTGCCGGCCACGTCGAGGTCGTCGACCGGACCGCACACCAACGCCATCGCCTCGTCGAGCATCGCCATGCCCTCGGCCACCCGTCCGGCCTGTACCTGGGCCAGCCCCCCGTCGGCCAGGGCCTTGGTCTCGAGGTTCACGTCCCCGAACCGACGGGCCCGGTCCAGCGCGATGCCCGCACGTCGCAGCAGGTCGTCGGGGTCGCCCATGTCGCACCCCATGGCGGCGACGGCGACCCATCCCTGCTCCACACACGGGGGCTCGTCTCGGACCATCGCCTCGGCCCGGGCGAACCAGGCCTTCCCCGCGGTCTGGTTGCCCAGCCCGTTGGCGTAGACGTCGCCGAGGTGCACACACGCCATGGCGCCTTCTCGTGGCGCACCGACGGCGGCGAAGGCGCGGATCGCGGCCGACAGGTGTGTGATCACGCCCTCGAGATCGAACGACTCGCGGGCCTGCAACGCCGACTCCAACGAGCGGCGAGCCTCCTCGACCGATGGCATCCGCGACAGCCTCGCAGACGCCGGCCGCGGGCGTCAGGCGTCTCCGGTCTCGCGGCCGGCCCGCCACCGGGCGGCCCCCACGACCAGGGCCGCAGCGG
>JBFIHN010000426.1:0-3039 GCA_041601775.1 Acidimicrobiales bacterium | reverse complement strand
GACGAGGCGAACCGGGCGTTCAGCACGTCGATCCTCGTCTCCGCCGTCCGCTGCACGCTGGCCTACGTCGTGTTCCCGTGGATGCTTCCCCTCTTCGGTCTCGCCGGCGGCGTCGGCCCGGGCATCGGCCTCGCGGTCGGCATCATCGCCATCGGGTTCAACGTCGCCAGCATCCGTCGGTTCCATCGCTCCGATCACCACTGGAAGTGGCCGATCACCGCGCTCAACTGCACGGTCATCACCCTGCTGTCGGTCCTCGCGGTCATGGACCTCTCCGACCTGCTCGGCTGATGCTCGGCTGATGCTGCGCCCCGACCAGGGGGTCATGCCGCTGCGGGACGAGGTCGATCGCCCGCGACTCATCCATCGTCTCGCGCGACGTTGGCACGTCCCGATCGTGGTGATCGAGGCACCGGGCGGCTACGGCAAGTCGGTGGTGCTCGCACAGGCCCGTCGGGCCAACTCGGCGACGCCGTCCGGACTGGACCTCCACGTCGCGTGTCGCCCGGCCGAACGAGACGCCACGCAGCTCGCAGCCCGGATCCTCGACCTGATCCAGCGGGGCGTCGCCCCCGTCGGCGACACCGACGAGGCGCTCGCCGAGATGGTCGCGTCGGCGATGGCCGGTCTCGCGCCGACGCCGGTCAGTCTGATGCTCGACGACCTCCACCATCTCGGCGAGGACTCCGGCAGCGTGGCGTTCCTGCGGGCGCTCGTGCGCACGCTCCCGACCAACGCCCACCTGGTCTTGGCGGGGCGCAGCCTGCCGGATCTCCCGTTGGCCCGGCTGCGCGCTGCCGACGGCGTGGTCGAGATCGGCAGCGACGAGCTCGAGTTCGATCATGCGGAGTCCCGAGCCCTCGCCGCACAACACGATGTCGATGCCGATGCCATCGAGATGTCCGTGGGCTGGCCGGCGCTCGTTCGGCTGTCCCTCGTCGTCGGGAAGGAGGCCTCGCTCGATTTCCTCATCGAGGAGATCGTCCACGACCTCGACGCGCGGCTCCGCCAGGGTCTCACCGCCGCCGTACTGGCCACCGGCGCAGACGACGATCTGCTCGCAGCGGTGATCGACGTCACCCCACCGCTGACCGGCGCCGAGCTGATCGAGTCGGTGCCACTGGTCGCCGGCGACGGCGACAGCGTCCGGCCTCACGACCTGTGGCGCGACGCACTGGACCGCATCGTGGACGCCGACGTGCGGCACCGCATCGGGGCTCGCGTCGCGCGGTGGCTCTCGAGCCGAGGCAACGACGAACGGGCGCTCGACGCCGCCGCCGGCGCCGGGGCGTGGGACGAGGCCCAGGCGGCGATCCTCACCGCGCTCGAGTCCGGTGACGCCCAGCTCACCGCCTCGCTGACGGCACGATGGCAGTCGATGTTCCCTACCGAGCAGATCGGGGAGCCGACGCTGTGCCTGCTCCGCGGCGCCACGGCCCGGATGGGTGGCGACATCGAGCGCGCCAAGACCGAACTGGACCGAGCACTCGCGGGCTTCGCCGAGCAGTCGAACGGCAAGGGGCGCGCTGCCGCCGCGCTGGAGCGGGGACTCGTGGCCTGGCTCGAGGGTGACGTCGCCACGGTCCTCGAACTGGTCGCGGTCGGCGAGCAGCTGGCGCGAGAGGGGATCGAGTCGATGGCGTGGATGGTCACGCTGTCCGACGTCGTCATCCTCGACCTGAGCGGCAGGCCGGCCGAGGCACTCGCCGCGCTCGACGGGATCGACGTTGCGGCGATCCCCGACACGGCGGCGGCGCTGGTCCTGCGGTGGCGGACGACGCTGCACATCCTGCTCGGGCAGACGGCGAACGCCGTGCAGATCGCGGACCAGCTCAGCGATCTGGAACCGGGGGCCAAGGGGAAGGGGGCCGTCGCACTCGTGCACTGGCAGCACGGCGATCCCACGCCCACGATCGACCTGCGAGCACGAGCCGCGGACCGGCTGTCGTTCGACAACGCCCGCGACGACTTCGTCAGCCTTATCTACGGCGCCTTCATCGCGGCGTCGTTCGGCGAGACCATCGACGTCTCGATGGCAGGCGCATTGGCGACCGATCGCAGCCGTGACCAGACGATGGTCGCCCTCGCCACGGCCGTGTCGCTCGTCGCCCGCGGCAGCGAGTCCGAGGCAGCGTCCGTCCTCGCAACCGCGCTCGACTCGATCGGCATCGACGACCCCCTCTGCCGTGGGGAGCTCCGCCGCTTCGTCTCGCTCACGGCGGTCCTGTCCCCGGACGTCGTCGAGCTGATGGAGACAGACCCTCCACCGGGGAAGCTGGCCGAGCGCTTCCGGTTGGCCCAGCTGCTGCTCCGACTCCGAGCTGGCCAGTCGATCGACTGGAACGACCTCCCGTCGCCGGCAGACGTGCTCACCGGCCTGCCCCTGCCGTGGGCAGTCGAGCTGGCCGCCGGGGCCACCGCCGCAGGGTCAGAACACGGGCCCGCGCTCGCCGAGTACCTGGTCGACGTGACCAGGTCACGGGCCAGGGAGCTCCTCGAGGAGCTCGCCGGACACTCGACGCCGGGCGCCGACGCGCTGCTCGCCGCCATCCCACGTCGGCCGACCTCGGGCGTTCGGGTCACGGCCTGCGGACCGCTGGCGGTGAGCGGCCCCGAGATCACCGACGACGATCTCCTCCGCCGGGCCCGCGTCCGCGAGCTGTTGGCCCTGCTCGTCCTCCGCGATCGCATCACGGTCGTACGCGCCGCCGAACTCCTCTGGCCGGCGCTCGACCCCGACAGCCGGAAGAACAACCTCCGTACGACCGTCTCGTATCTCCGGCGACTCCTCGAGCCGAACCGTCCGCCGCAGGACCCGCCGTTCCACGTACGACGACGCGGCGAGGACCTGTGGCTCGAACGCAGCGAGCAGCTCGACGTCGATGTCTGGCGGCTCCAGCGATCGATCCGCCAGGGACGCGAGCTCGAACGAGGGGGCCAGGTGGCTGCGGCGATGGCCCATCATCGGCGAGCAATCGATGCGTGGACCGGAGATCTGCTCGCCGACCTCCGCCATCACGACGAGCTCCGGGACGAGGT
>JBFIHN010000425.1:0-3044 GCA_041601775.1 Acidimicrobiales bacterium | reverse complement strand
TGGTCCGCCCGGATCGAGTGGCCGGAGCGTACTTCGGCCCGTGGGTCTCCGTTCCGCTGCCCGGTCGTGGACGAGCACCAGGCCGACGACCCCGTCCGCTCCGATGGTGAGTCGGCAACTGCCAGCGGCACGGTGATCAGCGGGACGAAGCGTCGCACCCGAGCGGTCCGGCCACGTCGCGCGCCGGTCCCCGACGATGGGGTGGCCGATAGGTTGACCCCATGACGCGCCAAGACCCGCCTTCCGTCGCCACCATCGGAGCCCTCCGCGAGTCGGGTTGGGTGTCCCGCCCCGTCAAGGAAGAGGTGCGTCGCAACGCGGTGGCCAAGATCCGGGCGGGCGAGCCGCTCTTCGCCGGGGTGATGGGCTACGAGGAGACGGTCATGCCCCAGCTCGAGAACGCGCTGTTGGCCGGTCACGACGTGATCTTCCTCGGCGAGCGTGGGCAGGCGAAGACCCGCATGATCCGGTCGCTCACCGGCCTGCTCGACGAGTGGATGCCGATCGTCAAGGGATCCGAGATCAACGACGATCCCTATGCCCCCGTCTCCCGGTACGCGAAGGATCTGGTCGAGGCCGACGGCGACGAGACCGAGATCGACTGGGTCCACCGCGACGCCCGCTTTGGCGAGAAGCTCGCGACGCCGGACACGGCGATCGCCGACCTCGTGGGCGAGGTCGACCCCATCAAGGTCGCCGAGGGTCGCTATCTCTCGGACGAGCTCACGCTCCACTACGGGCTCGTGCCCCGGACCAACCGGGGGATCTTCGCCATCAACGAGCTGCCCGACCTCTCCGAGCGCATCCAGGTCGGTCTGCTCAATGTGCTCGAGGAACGCGACGTGCAGATCCGTGGCTACAAGGTCCGGTTGCCGATCGACGTGATGTTGCTGGCGTCCGCGAACCCCGAGGACTACACCAACCGTGGGCGGATCATCACCCCGCTAAAGGACCGCTTCGGCAGCCAGATCCGCACGCACTACCCGCTCGAGATCGAGACCGAGATGGCGATCGCCGCCCAGGAGGTCACGCCGCTCGACGCCGACGGCGTGCAGGTGCGCATGCCCGACTACATGAGCCAGATCGTGACGACGCTGTCGCACCTCGCTCGCGAGTCGCCGCACGTCAACCAGCGCTCCGGGGTCTCGGTCCGTCTCACGGTGTCGAACCACGAGGTGCTGGTGGCCAACGCCGCCCGCCGTGCGCTTCGTCACGGCGAGGACGTGGTCGTGCCACGTGTCTCCGACCTCGACGCCCTCGCCGCGTCGACGATGGGCAAGATCGAGATCGAGTCGCTCGACGACGGCCGTGACGAGGCCATCGCTGGCCATCTCGTGATGTCATCGGTCCTCTCGGTCTTCCGTGAGCGCACCGATCCGGCCGTGTTGCGCGACGTCCTCGAGGCGTTCGAGGGTGGCCGCATCGTCGACACCGGCGAGGACGTCACCTCGGCCGACCTGGCTGCGCTGGTCGACGAACTGCCCGGACTGCGTGGCCCGGTCGCGGCGCTCACCGAGGGCGACGAGTCGTCGGGTGCGATCGCCGCAGCGGTCGAGTTCCTGCTCGAGGGGCTCCACCTGGGCAAGCGGCTCAACAAGGACCACGTCGGAGCTCGCGCGAGCTACCGGGCCCGCGGCTAGGAAATCTCTGGGGTATCCACCCATTCGACCGGGAATTCGATCACGCTGTTGTGCAGCTAGTGGGACCGTCGAATTGAAAGGGGATTCCCATGAACAAGTCCGATCTGGTCGGGGCAATCGCAGAAGCAAGCGGTGAGTCGAAGTCTGCCGTCGGTGCGGTGCTCGATGCCTTCGAGGCAACGGTCACCGATGCGGTCGCTGGAGGCGACAAGGTGTCGCTTCCCGGCTTCCTCACCTTCGAGCGGGGCCATCGTGCCGCTCGTACCGGCAAGAACCCGCAGACGGGTGAGCCGCTGCAGATCAAGGCGGCCAACGTCGCCAAGGTCAAGGTGGGCTCGAAGTTCAAGGAGAAGGTGGCCGCGACCACCTGATCCGGGCATTCGATGCCGGCCCGGATCCTCGATGGATCCGGGCCGACACGCTCAGTCCCGCGCCTCCAGGTCGTCGCGCAACTGCTCGAGGGTCTGTCGCAGAAGACGGGACAGGTACGACTGCGAGACGCCCAACTCGTCGGCGATCTCCTGTTGTGAGCGTCGCTCCACGAATCGGAGACGCACGATGTCGCGGTCCCGTTCGTCGAGACCCGCGAGGAGACGTTCGACGTCGATCTGACGTTCGACGTCGGCCATGTCGCCGAGGTCCCCGCTGAGGGTCGCACCCTTGGTGATGGCACCGTCTCCGATGGGCATGTCGAGGCTGTCGGCGCGGAACGCGCCGCCGGTCGAGAGCGCTTCCAGCACCCGGTCGACCGATTCGTCCATGCGTTCGGCGAGTTCCTCGACCCTGGGCGTCCGTCCGAGTTCCTGGGTCATCTCGGGCTCGAGGCGCCGGGTCCGCACGGCGAGCTCCTGGAGGCTGCGTGGCGGGCGCACCGACCAGCTCTTGTCACGCAGGAGGCGCTTGAGTTCTCCTTCGATGGTCCGGTTGGCGAAGGTCTTGAAGCTGACGCCGACGTCGGGGTCGAATCGCTCGACCGCCTTGATGAGCGCCATGAACGCCTGTTGACGGACGTCGTCGCCATCCACCTGACCACGACCGAAGCGGGTCACGTAATAGTCGACGAGCTCCAGGTTGGCTTCGACGAGGGCGTTGCGCGTCCGGCGTGAACCGGTGCGTCGGTACTCCTCGAACGTCGCCGCGGGTCGCCGGCGTGGTTCACCGGCCATCGAGGTCGTCGTCGCTCTCCGTGGGCGGACGGTCGACGCGCAGATCGAAGCGGCAACCGTCGCCGTCGCGTGCCAGCGAGTGCGACGTCGACCCGGCCGCGAGCAGCTGCGCCGCGATCGGATCGACGACGGGATCGTCGGTGACCGGCCCACACCGACCCTCCATGGTGATGCCCCCGACGTCGGGTCGGATCGTCAACGAGAGGACGGCGTCGTCGGTCGCGTCGGCCATGGCGAG
>JBFIHN010000424.1:0-3058 GCA_041601775.1 Acidimicrobiales bacterium | reverse complement strand
TCGCCGTCGGCGGGGCGGGCGGCGACGGCACCGCAGCGGTCGTCGACGGCGACGACGCTGCGCCCGCCGAGGTACTCGCGACCGGCGCCCCGGGAGCCGCGGGCTTCAACGGCGGCGGATGCGGCGCGGACGGCGCCGCTGCGACGTCGACCCCGAGCGACCCCGCCGACGTCGACAGCGCCCTGTGCGACGGGACGGCGTCGGCGTCCGACGCCCATCCCGAGGTGGCCGAGATCGCGGCGGTCGCGGCCGCCAGCGGCGGAGGCGGCGGCGCCACGACCGTGCAGCGCGGCACCGAGGTGCTCGTCGCGGCCGGCGGCGGTGGTGGGGCGGGTGCAGCAGCGATCCGCAACACCCCCGATGGCACGCTCCAGAAGACGACGGCGACGACCGACGGCGGTGCCGGAGGCGGCGCGAACGGCGGCGACGGCGAGAGCTACACCGAGGTCTCGCCACCGGCCGGCGGTGGCACCCTGAGCGACCCGGGCTACTCCGGGACGATCAATCCGGACGACGATCCCAGCCTCGCCCAGCAGGGCGAGGTGGCCATGAACGGCGGGACCCGACACGTGCTCGTCAACGCCGGCGGTGGCGCTGGCGGCGGCTGGTACCCCGGCGGTGCGAGCATGACGAACTCGAGCGGGGGCGGCGGCTCGAGCCACCCGGTCACCGACACCACCGCGGGCGTACAGGAAGGCCACGGCCTCCTGCACATCTCGGGCGTGGCCACACCTCCCTCCCCCGACCAGCCCGACGCCGACCAGCCCGATGCCCTCTCGCCCGACGCCGTCGAGGCACCACTGCCCGAGACCCCGACCGCGGTCGCCGCGGCCGAGACCCCCACCTTCACCGGCTGAACCCAGCCCACCCTCGAGAGGAATCTCCCATGTCCAACAACACCCGCACGCTCCGACGGGCACTCGCCGTGCTCGCGCTCGTCGGCATCGTCGCCGCCTGCGGCGACGACGACGACAGCGCCGACACGCCCGCCACCACGACGACCACCGCAGCAGCCGACGACACGGCGGCCACGGTCGAGGTCACGGCGGTCGACTACGCATACGACGGTCTACCCGACACGATCGACGCCGGAACCCGGCTGATCCTCGCCAATGCGTCGGAGGTCGAGATCCACGAGCTCGTGGCCTTCCGCATCCCCGACGACGACACCCGCAGCATCGACGAACTGGTGGCCCTGGCTCCGGACGAGTTGTTGGCGCTCATCGGCCCGGAGCCAGCGACCGTCCTGCTCGCCCCACCCGGTGGCGACCAGATCCCCGCGGTCGGCGACGGCACGCTCAGCGAACCCGGCCGCTACGGCGTGATCTGTGTCATCCCGACCGGCGCCGACCCGGTCGAGTACCTCGACGCCGCCGCGGCATCCGAGGGTGGACCGCCCGAGGTCGACGGCGGCCCGCCCCACATCACCCAGGGCATGTTCGCCGAACTGCTCGTGGAGTAGTCGTGCCTGCGGGGGCATCGGGCTGCAAGCATGCAACCGATGTATCCCGATCTGTTCTGGCTGCAGCAACGGTTCGACGGGCCGAGGGTCGACGACCCCGCCCGTCGGACCGCTGACGCGCTCGCCGCGCTGGCGCTCGACGACCGCATCCGGCCGGGCCAGTCCGTCGCGGTCGGCGTCGGCAGCCGCGGCATCGCCAACTTGTCGACGATCGTGCGGGCGACCGTCGACCACCTCAAGGGGCTCGGTCTCGAACCGTTCATCGTCCCGGCGATGGGCAGCCACGGCGGCGGCGACGTCCCCGGCCAGACGGCGGTGCTCGACGGCTACGGCGTCACCGAGGACGCGATGGGCTGCCCGATCCGGGCCCAGATGGAGACCGTCGAGCTGGGGACCACCGCACTCGGGTTCCCCATCCACTTCGACCGACTCGCGGCCGGCGCCGACCACGTCGTCATCGTCAACCGCATCAAACCGCACACCATGTTCACCGGCGACGTCGAGAGCGGGCTCGCCAAGATGCTGCTCATCGGCCTGGGGAAACAACCCGGTGCCGAGACCTATCACCGGGCGATCCTCGACCACGAGTGGCCGACCATCGTGTCGACGGTGAGCCCGGCCATCCTGTCGAAGGTCAGCGTGCTCGCCGGGATCGCGATCGTCGAGAACTCCGACGACGAGACCGCGCGCATCGAGGCCATCGCCGGCGAGTCGATCGTCTCCGACGAGCCCGCCCTGCTCGCCCAGGCCAAGGCGCTCATGCCCCGGCTGCCCTTCGCCGACCTCGACATCCTCCTGATCGACGAGATCGGCAAGAACATCAGCGGCGGCGGGTTCGACCCGAACGTCGTCGGCCGCAAGGACTCACTCCACGAGCCGGACCGGGCGCAATCCGTTCGGGTGCGGGCCATCGTCGTGCGAGCGCTGACCGAGGCGACCCACGGCAACGCCCTGGGCATCGGCTTCGCCGAGCTGTGCCGCACCCGGGTCGTCGACGAGATGGACCGGTCGAAGACGTGGCTCAACGCCATCACCGCCAGCGACCTGCCGGCCGGGATGATCCCGATCCACTACGACACCGATCGCGAGCTGCTCGACGCGTGCGAGACCCGCACCGGGCTGCGCGGGCTTCCGAACGCACGACTGTGCTGGATCCGCAACACCCTCGACCTGGGCGTGGTGGCCTGTTCGACCGCGTACCTCGACGAGGCGCGTGAGCGCCCGGACCTCACGGTGTTGCGCGAGCCGACGGCCATGCCGCTCGACTCGATGGGGAACCTCCCCGACTCGCTGCCCGTTCCGTAGCGGTCAGTCGACGGCGTTCCCGTCGCGCAGGACGGGAAACACGTGCGGGCCGTCGGCCACCCGGTGTTCGGCCACTTCCATCGGTCAGGCGAGGACGTCGGGACTCGACTGCACGATCACGACCGGTGGGTCGTCGAGGCCGTGCTGGTCGGCGCACAGCGCTCGGTAGAACGCCAGGATCGCGTGGGCGTCGATGACCATCTCGACCTGCCCGTCGTCGTCGAGATTGAGGTTCGCGCCGTGGATGATGAACGACACGTCGGTGACCTCGTCGTTGGCCGTCGGCACGTG
>JBFIHN010000423.1:0-3066 GCA_041601775.1 Acidimicrobiales bacterium | reverse complement strand
CGTGGAAGCAGGCGCCCAGATCGGGGACGGGACGGCGATCTGGCACCACGCACACATCCGGGACGGTGCCGTCGTCGGCGCCGACTGCAACCTCGGGAAGAACGTCTACGTCGACGCCGGTGCCGTCGTCGGGTCCGGCGTCAAGATCCAGAACAACGTGTCCGTGTACGCAGGCGTCACCATCGAAGACCGGGTGTTCGTGGGCCCGTCCGCGGTGTTCACCAACGACCGATACCCGCGAGCCTTCGTCGACGACTTCGAGGTCGTCCCCACCCAGGTCCACGAGGGTGCGTCGATCGGCGCGAACGCCACCATCGTCTGCGGGACCACGATCGGGCGCTATGCGACGGTCGCTGCCGGCAGCGTCGTCACCCGCGACGTGGACGACCATCGCCTCGTCGTCGGAAATCCCGCTCGGGCCCGCGGCTGGATGTGTCGTTGCGGACGCCTCGTCGGTCGCGACGACACCCCACCCCATGACCTCGACCGCTGTGCCGGTTGTTCCTCGGAGGAGACCCCGTGATCCCCATCACCAAGATCGAGGTCGGTGACGAGGAGCGAGCCCTCGTCCTCGACGTCCTCGACCGCGGCCACCTGGCCCAGGGCCCGCTCGTCGAGCGTTTCGAGGGGCTCTGCGCCACGATGGCCGAGTCCGACCACGCCGTCGCCGTGAACAACGGAACGACCGCACTCGTCCTCGCCATCGAAGCGCTGGGTGTTCGACCGGGCGACGAGGTGATCACCTCGCCGCTCACCTTCATCGCGACCATCAACGCGATCCTGGAGGCCGGTGCCACGGTCCGTTTCGGCGACGTCGGCGACGACTACAACCTCGATCCGGCCTCGATCGAGTCGCTGGTCAACGAGCGGACCCGGGCCGTCATGCCGGTCCACCTCTACGGGCAGGCGGCCGACATGACCGCCATCGGGTCGATCGCCGAGAACAACGGGCTCGCGCTGATCGAAGACGCCGCCCAGGCCCACTTCGCGACCACCTCCGAGGGGCGGGCCGTCGGCTCGTATGGCCTCGGCTGCTTCTCGTTCTACGCGACCAAGAACGTGATGTGCGGAGAGGGTGGCGTGGTGACGACCTCGGACGCAGCACTCGCCGATCGGATGCGGGTGCTCCGCAACCAAGGCATGCGGGCGCGCTACGAGTACGAGGTCCCCGGACACAACTACCGACTGACCGACCTGGCGGCCGCGGTCGCCATCCCCCAGTTCGACCGCATCGACGCGACGATCGCCGCTCGCCGGGCGAACGCCGCTCGACTCACCGCCGGGCTCGGCGACGTCGCAGGACTCATCGCCCCGCGGGCGGAGGACGGGCGAGGGCACGTGTGGCACCAGTACACGATCCGCCTCACCGAAGAGGCTGCCGTCGACCGGGCAGGGCTGATCGACGCGCTGGTCGAGCAGGAGATCGGGCACGGGATCTACTACCCACGGGCCGTCTACGACTACGACTGCTATCGATCGCATCCGCGCGTGGTCATCGACGGTTCACCGCGGGCGGAGTCGTTCGCCCGCTCGGTGCTGTCGCTGCCGGTCCACCACCATCTGGTCGACGATGAGGTCGACACGGTGATCGAGGTCGTCCGGAAGGCGCTCGGCGCATGATCGCTTCCGAAGACGGCCCGCTCTCGGTCGCCGTGATCGGCGCGGGGATGATGGGCTCGAACCATGCGCGGGTCGTGACCGGATCGCCGGTCGCCACCCTGTTCGCGGTCGTCGACGAAGACCCCGAGCGACGGGCAGCAGCGGCCGAGCGGGCCGGTGCGGCGACCATGGGCTCGGTCGACGAACTGCTCGACGGCGACGAACTCCCCGACGCCGTCGTCGTGGCCACTCCCACGGTGAGCCATGCCCCGATCGCCAGCCGCCTCCTCCGGGCGGGCATCCCGGTACTGGTCGAGAAGCCGCTCGCAGCGTCGATCGACGAGGCCGAGGAGCTCGCCGCGTTGGCCCGAGCGGAGGGCGTGCCGCTCGCCGTCGGTCATGTCGAGCGCTTCAACCCCGTCGTCCGCGAGTTGCTCGGTTTCCCCGGGACCGTCCGTCACGTCGAGGCCCACCGCATCGGCCCGTTCGCGGCGCGGATCCCCGACAGCGTCGTGAGCGATCTCATGATCCACGATCTCGACATCGTGCGTGCCATCGCGGGCGGCGCGCTCGTCGACGTCTCCGGCGTCGCGCAGAGTCAGCGGACCGACACCGAGGACTTGGCGACCGCGATCCTGCGCTTCGACACGGGGGTCACGGCCGCCGTCACCGCCAGTCGCCTCGGGCAACAGAAGATCCGCCAGATCCAGCTCACGACGGACGACGCGTACGTCGTCGGAGACCTGCTCCGCCAGGACGTCACGGTGACCCGGGTGCAGCACACCGAGTACGTGTCCGATGACGGATCCCGCTACCGCCAGACCGCTGCCGTGGAGATCCCGTTCCTCGACAACCGTGGCGAGCCCCTCGCCGCGCAGCTCGAGTCGTTCCTCCACGCCGTCCGAACCGGCGCGGCCCCCGAAGCCGACGCCGACGACGGCGTCGAAGCGATGCGCATGGTGGGCGCCGTCCTCGCGGCGATCCGCTGATCGGCTCACGCCCACCCTCCGGTCAGGAGCCGGGCGGTGCTCCGATCACGGCGAAGCCCACGCCGTGGTCCACCCATGCCGACGGGTCGAGGACCCGGCGGCCGTCCACGAGCGAACGGATGCCCGGCAGCGCGTCGGGACCGATCGTGCGGTACTCGGCGTGTTCGGCCTGCAGGATCGCGGCGTCGCACGCGGTGCCGAAGGCATACGGCACGAGGCCGAGCGCCACCAATTCGTCGTCGGCGTACATCGGGTCGTGGACGACGGGCGTCGCGCCCCGGGCAGACAGTTCGGCGACGGTGGCGAAGACCCCGGAGAACGCCGTCTCCTTCACTCCCCCGCGGTACGCGGCACCGAGGACCACCACGCGTGCTCCTGTCAGGTCGCCGTGCAGGCCGGCGAGCAGGTCGACGGCGTAGGCCGGCATCCGATCGTTGACCCGCCGGGACGCCGCTGGCATCTCTGCCCCCGGGTCCGT
>JBFIHN010000422.1:0-3068 GCA_041601775.1 Acidimicrobiales bacterium | reverse complement strand
GGCGAACAGTCGGGCCACATCATCCAGACCGACGTGTCGACGACCGGCGACGGGCTGCGCACCGCCCTGTCGGTGCTCGACGTCATGGCTCGGACCGGCCGGTCGCTCGCCGACCTGGCCGGTGACGCGATGACCTCGCTGCCCCAGGTGTTGGTCAACGTCCGTCTCGAGGAGCGCCGTGACGGGCTGCTCGACGACCTGGCCGACGACATCGCGGCCGCCGAACACCGACTCGGTTCCCACGGGCGGGTGCTCGTGCGAGCGTCGGGGACCGAGCCGCTCATCCGCGTGATGGTCGAGGCGCCGACCGAGGAGCAGGCCCGGGCGGAGGCGGACGTCCTCGCCGACGCCGTGTGGGGCGCCAACTGACGGTCAGTTGCGCACCGTGCGTCGGCTGACCTCGGTCGCGGCGATGTCGTCGTCGGTGAACGCGACCGGTCGCCAGTCCTTGGCCGAGAACCGTTCGGTGGCGGTCACGAAGACGTCGCTCCCGCGATCCTGCGTGTTCGAGTAGGTGAGGAAGGCGTAGGCGTCGGGCGGGCGGCCTGCCGCGAACCCGACGGCGAGCACGAAGCTCGAACCGCTGGCCACGGGATGCCCGCCGGGTCGGAGGCCGGAGGACGGGGAGACGCGTTCGCCCTGGTCAGGCAGGTCCTCGAGGGTGTCGGTTCCGCCGTCGCGGACGATGTTGGTGGTGCCGTCGCGGTCGTCGCCCCCGTGGATCGGGATGCGCCGCCCGGCCCGGTCCGCGTACTGGATCTCGCCCCAGGGGCGGTCGAGGGGCAGGCCTGCCCGCTCGAGTGTGAGCACGGCGACACCGAGTTGCTCGAGCGCGACGTCGGCGCCGTCGGCGCCGGCCGTGGCCAGGCCCGTGGGCGTACCGACGGGGTCGACGGGGTCGAAGGCCGTCTCGTAGATCGTCGTGCGATCGACGCCGCCCACCCACTCGCGCCAGAGGTGCGGACCCACCGAGTCGAGGTCGTAGGTGCCGTCCCACGCGTCGAGCACGTCGCAGGCCTCGGTGAGGTCGACGGGCCCATCGGCGACCGGGCGGCGTTCGTCATCGGGGTCGTCGGGGACCACGATCGTCGGGTTCGCCCGGCAACGGGCCACGAGGTCCTCGCGCAGGAATCGTTGGGTGGCACCGACGTTCTCGAGCGCGAGGTCGCGCAGCGAGGCGAGGTCGAGCGCGTCGTCGCCGGCGAGTGCGGTCGCGTTCTGACGGGTGCGGGGCGACTGCTCCACGTCTTGTTCCCCATGCAACGGGCTGTAGTCGCCCCGCAGGAACTCGGTCGGGTGCGAGACCCAGAAGCTGTCGTTGGCGTTGAGGACGACGTCGGACCGTTCGGTCATGGGCATGGCGGCGAACGGGACGAGACCGGGGTCGCGGGCGTCGTCGGCCTCGACCCACTCGTTGGCCGGGTCGGACCCGTCGAGGAGCACGAGGCCCCCTTCGGCGGCGAGGCCCACGACCGGGTCGTCCTCGCGGGCGCTGAGCCAGCCTGCGAGCGTCTCCTCGGACAGGTTGGGGGTGGCCGAGGTGTCGGCGTACCAGGCTCGGCCGTCGTCGCTGACGGCGATCGTGTTGAACAACGGGACGCCGCTGATCCGTTCGTGAGCGGCGATGAACTCGTCGAGGTCGTCGGCCTGGTTCATGGCCAGGTACTGGTCGATGAACTCGTCGTTGTCGATGTTGGCGTCGCGGTAGGTGACCGCACGGGTGTCCGACCACCCGAGGCCGGGAATGGCGAGCACCGGGCCGTAGTGCGTCCGGTACACGGTCCGTGTCTCGGTCGTGATCGTGCCGTCGTCGGCCAGCACGTCGATCGCGATGGTCTCGGACTCCATCTCGCGCTCCTCGTCGCCGTAGACGTACGTGGTGGGAGACCCTGGGACGAGGTCGAGCGTGTAGCCGGTGAAGCGGTTGCCGGCCGACACGGTGTGGGTCCAGGCAAGACGATCGGTGAACCCGATGCCGATGCCAGGAAGGCCGGACAGTTGTGCGCCGTAGATGTCGAGTTCGTCGGGGACAATGAGATGGACCTCCCAGAAGCGCAGCGCGCCCTCCCAGGGGAAGTGGGGGTTGCCGAGGAGGAGTCCGCCGCCGGTCGCACTGCGGTCGGCGCCGATCGCCCAGCCGTTGCTCGCCGTCTCGTGCGCCACGTCGAACCCCGAGAACGCTCCTTCGTCGGTGGTGGCGTCGGTGGTGGCGTCGGTGGTCGTGGTGGTGGGTGGTACGGCACCCACCAGGAAGCCGGCGATGGCGCCGCTCGAGGCCTGGAGCGCGATCGCTCGCGCGTAGGCGTAGACCTCCGCCGCCTCGATGGGCCGGACCCAGTCCTCCCCCGAGCACCAGCCGGCGATGTCGTCGACGCCGACCTCGGCGAGGTGCTCGTTCCAGCCGGCCGTGAACGCGGTCAGCAGGGCCCGGACGTCCGGTGACTCCTCGGTGAAGTCCTCGGAGGCCCGGTCGAAGATCCCGATGGTCCGCCACTGCAGGTCCGACGTCAGGTGTTCGTCGCCGTCACCGGCACCGAAGATCCTGGCCCGGTCCCCCCGGATCCGCACGATCTGGTCCATGAGGTCGCACGAGCGGTCCTCGGCCGACGCCCAGCCCTGGCCGAACGTGACGTCGTCGAGCGTGGCACCGGTGATGTGGGGGACACCGTCGGTCGTGCGGACGATCTCTGCCTCGTAGGTGCCGCTGTCCGTGGTCACCGCCCCATCGGGAGCCGACCGGTCGACCGGGGGTTCGCTGCTCGAGGTGGCCTCCGCCGAACACGATGCCGCGACGAATGCGATGCACGCCGAAGCGACGAGAGGCCGGAACCGGGTCCGCATGGTGTCGGACCGTATCCAGCCGGTGGTTCCGGTGCGCCGGGAGGTGCGAATCGGACCGTGGCGCCCGGTGCTCGGGTCGAGACCGCGGTGTCGTCCGCGCCGGCAGACGCCGGGCAGCGACGCGTGTGCCCGCCCAGGGGCCAGACTGGGGAGCTATGTGCGGAATCATCGCCGTCCTGCGTCGCCCCGTCGATCGCGTCGACCTGGACTCCGGTCCGCTCGCCGAT
>JBFIHN010000421.1:0-3124 GCA_041601775.1 Acidimicrobiales bacterium | reverse complement strand
GAGTTCCAGGTCGCCTTCTCGCCCTTCGGTGCCGACTGGGCGGTCGGGGACGATCCGGGGGCGCGTGCTCGCCAGTCGGTCCGTACGGGGGACGACTTCTACGGCGTGCTCCGACGGTCGGAGGGCATCCCCGCGGTGCTGGCCGAGGCCGTCTTCCTGTCGGACCCCGAGGAGGAGGCGCTGCTGCGGACCGAGGCGTTCCGCGATGCGGAGGCCGACGCCATCACCCGGGCGATCGTCCGGTTGGTGTCCACCGACGACCAGGGGAGCGGCTTCGTCGCGACCAAGGTGTCGGACACGCCGGCGGGGTCGGGCGGCGGGACGGCGGGTTGTGCGGACCCGCCACTGACCTGAGCCCGGTTTCCGGTCCGATGAGGGACTGCTAGCTTCCCGACCCGATGCAGGAGCCCGGACCGTCCGAGACAGGACCTTCGCGTGTCGGCGTCCTCGCCTCGGGCAGCGGCACGCTGCTCGACGCCATCCTCAGCGACGGGATCCCCGTCGAGCTGGTGATGGTCGACCGACCGTGTCGGGCCACCGAGGTCGCCGAGCGGCACGGCGTCGCGTACGTCGTGCACGAGCGCACGTCGTTCGGTGCCTCCTTCGATCGTGACGGGTACACGGCCGAGGCCGCGCAGATCCTCCAGGAGGCCGGAGTCGAGTTGGTGGTCATGGCCGGATACGGGACCGTGTTCGGGCAACCGATCCACGACGCCTATCCCTTCCGGATCCTCAACACCCATCCGGCCCTGTTGCCGTCGTTCAAGGGCTGGCATGCCGTGGAGGCCGCGTTGGACTACGGGGTCAAGGTCACCGGCTGCACCATCCACGTCGCCACCCTCGAGATGGACGCCGGCCCGATCCTCGCCCAGGAGGCCGTTCCGATCCTCGACGGCGACACCGCCGAGACGCTCCAGGAGCGCATCAAGGTCGTCGAACGGCGGCTCTATCCCGACACCATCCGGGCGGTGCTCGACCACCCCGAGCTGCTCGCCCCGGTCAACCCGCTCGACCACCCAGTTGCTGAGGAGACCCGATGAGGGCATTCCTGTCCGTGTACGACAAGACCGGCGTGGTCGATCTCGCGAAGGGGCTCGCCGACGCCGGCTGGAGCCTGGTGTCGAGTGGCGGGACCGCTGCCGCCATCCGCGATGCCGGCATCGCGGTGGAGGACACCGAGTCGGTCACCGGATACCCCGCCATCCTCGGGCACCGGGTCGCCACCCTCCACCCCAAGATCCACGGTGGGATCCTGGCTGACCCGACCGATCCGGAGCACCAGGTCGACCTCGAGAAGTACGAGATCGAGCCCTTCGCCCTCGTGGTGTCGAACCTGTACCCCTTCGGCGACCCGGAGGCCGCGGGTGATGCCGGCGGCCGCAAGCTCGCCGCCGATGGTGAGGATCGCAGCATCGACCTCATCGACATCGGTGGACCCGCCATGGTCCGGGCTGCCGCCAAGAACCACGCCCATGTGGGCATCGTGGTCGACCCCGCCGACTACGAGCCCGTGCTCGCCGAGATCGTCGCCGACGGTGCCATCGGGGACGCCACCCGCCGTCGGCTGGCCCGCAAGGCCTTCGCGCACACCGCCGGCTACGACGCCGCCGTGGTGTCGTGGTTCGACGAGACCGACCCCGTGACGCCGCTCGGGCCGGCCGAGCTCCCACCGACGATCCATCTCGCGCTCGAGCGCGACGACCAGGTCCTGCGGTACGGCGAGAACCCGCACCAAGAAGGTGCCCGCTACCGCCAGCGGGGCGTCACCAGCGTGTGGGACCAGATCGACCAGCACTCGGGCCTGGCGCTGAGCTACCTCAACATCTTCGACTCGGATGCGGCCTGGAACCTGGCCCACGACCTCGCGGCGCAGTCGGGCAAGCCCGCCGTCGCCATCATCAAACACGCCAACCCGTGCGGCGCGGCGGTGGGCGACACCCTCGCCGAGGCCTACCGCAACGCGTTCGCGTGTGATCCGCGCTCGGCCTTCGGTGGCATCGTGGCCACGTCGCAGCCGATCGACACGGCCACCGTCGACGAGATGGTCGAGGCGGCCCAGGCCGACGTGGTCATCGCACCCGGCTACGAGGACGGCGTGATCGACGCCCTGATCGCCAAGCGCAAGAACACACGGCTGCTGACGCTGCCGGCCCCCGGTGCGGGACCGCGGGCGATCCGTCAACTGAACGACACCTGGCTCGTGCAGAGTCCCCACCACTTCGCCTCGGCGCCGTCGGACTGGCAGGTGGTCACGAAGCGCGAGCCGACCGCGTCCGAGCTGGCCGATGCCGCGTTCGCCTGGCGGGTCTGTGGATGGGTGAAGTCGAACTCGATCGTCCTCGCGAAGGACGGGACGGCCTGGGGCATCGGCGCGGGGCAACAGAACCGGGTCGAGGCCGGGCAGATCGCGGCCGAGAAGGCCGCAGGACGGGCCGAGGGCGGCGCCTGCGCCTCCGATGCCTTCTACCCGTTCCCCGACGGCATCGAGGCGGCAGCGGCCGCCGGTGTGGCGGTCATCATCCAGCCGGGCGGTTCGGTCCGCGACGACGCGTGCATCGCCACCGCCGACGAACTCGGTGTCGCCATGGTGTTCACCGGCGAGCGCCACTTCCTCCACTGACCCCCGCCCCCAGGGAAAATTTCGTTCGTTCACGCAACCGTTCGCGGAAACGAACGACATATCCCGGTGGGGGTGGGACAGAATCGCGGGATGCCGGTGGGACGTCCCTACGAACGAGACCGCGACCTCGACGCGGTCACTCGGATCTGGCGCGAGGTCGGGTGGATCGACCCCGACGAGGAGGACGAGGCTCGCGGGCTGCGTGACTTCCTCGACGTGGAGACGACGCTGGTCGCGGACATCGCGGGTGAGGCGGAGTGCGCGGTCTCCCGCAGTTCGGGCGTCATCCGGCACCTGGTCGACGACGTCCCGTTGTGTGTGATCGCCGCGGTGACCACGAGCCACGTCGGTCGACGCCAGGGGCTCGCGTCGGCATTGATGGCCGAGTCGCTGGCGGCGGCGGTGGCCGACGGCGCTGCTGTGGCTGCGCTGGGGATGTTCGACCAGGGCTTCTACGACCGGTTCGGATTCGGTACCGGCAGCTACGAACACCGGATGACGTTC
>JBFIHN010000420.1:0-3124 GCA_041601775.1 Acidimicrobiales bacterium | reverse complement strand
GGTGCCACCCACCTCTTCGACGAAGCCGGGACCCTCCGTGCCGCGGCGGAAGCCGCCCGCGACTGGTTCCTGGCCCACCTGGCCGACCGCGCACCCTCGCCTGCGGAGCGACGGCCGAACCCGTGAGCACCGTGGTGCGACGCCCGGAGGCCGTCTACGCACCGGGTCTGCATCTCGGCGACCTCGACGACGACCTCGTGGCCGCGGTGACGTCGCTCGCCGGGGCCGGGGTGCCCGTCGTACTCGCCGGATTCGAGGACGCCGCCAGCGCGGACCGTCGTCTCGGCGAGGTCCCCGACGTCGTCGTCGTCGACGCCGACCGGGCACTCTCGGCCACGCCCGACCGGGCACACGAACCGCTGTGGGAGCGGGGTCGAGGCGAACCCTTCGGGCCGTGGCTGCTCCGGCACCTGTGGCGACGCGGCATCGGCCCTGCCGGCCTCACCGTGTACGGCGACGCGCCCGGGCTGCTGCTCCCCGGCTCCGTCGACCAGCGCGCAGCACGTGTCGACGCCGGGAAGGGACGGGCCCGTGGTCTCGTGCAGTTCCTCCGGGAGCGATGCGCGGACCGCCGAGACGGGCTGCTCCCGGACGTCGACGAGTACGCGGGCTGGTGCGTGGTCATCGGCCCCGATGACCGCCGCCCGGCGCCGGTTGCCGCCAGCCTGCTGGCGCTGAGCGGCGGCGTCATCGGCGTCCCCGGCGACCGGGAGGACCACCCCTCCGCCCAGCACCTGGTGCTGGCCGCCGGCGCCTTCGGCCGAGGGCGGGACGGGAGCGAGCTGCCGCTGCCCGGCCCAGCGGTCACGGTGCTCGACCAGACCAGCGGCCCGCAGCCGTGCCGGTGGGTGCTGGACCTGCATGCGGGCGTGCTGGGGCGTGAACCGGTCGACGGCGGGCTGCGCACCGTGCGCTTCGTGTCGGTGGCCCGGCCCGGCGTGGTCGCGTTGCGGGGCGAGGACACCAACCCGGGCGCAGCGTGGCCGGCCGCGCTCGTGGCGCCGACGGTCGGCGTCGGGTTCACGGCCGAGCACGTCTACGCCGGGGTCGATGGGGACGACGAGGTCCTGGCCCGCACGACCGACGGCGAGACGACCGTGGCCGCCGCCGCCGTCCAGCGCGAGTGGCACCTCCCCGACCGGCGCCGGGTGGAACGCATCGTCTCGGTCCGCACGTCGCCCGCCACCGCCCCGCACGGCGCCGATCCCGCGCTCGTGGCCGCTCGGGCGCAGGGGTTCGACCGGCTCCTCGCCGAGCATCGGCGGGCGTGGGCTCAGCGTTGGGACGGCGCCGACATCGAGATCGACGGCGACCCCACCACCCAGCTCGCCGTGCGCCATGCGTTGTTCCAGATCCTGTCCTGCGCCCCGACCGAGGGGGAAGCGGTCGTCGGCGCACGCGGTCTCACCGGGCTGGCCTACGCCGGCCACGTGTTCTGGGACACCGACGTGTTCGTCCTCCCCGCGCTCGCCGCCACGTTGCCGGCAGCAGCACGCGCCGTGCTCCAGTACCGCGTCAACCGCCTCGACACCGCGCGCGACGCCGCCGCCTCACGCGGGCTCCCCGGGGCGCGGTTCCCGTGGGAGTCCGCAGCCACCGGTCGCGACGTCACACCGACGTCGACCCGGGACGTGGAGGGACACATCGTGCCGATCCGTACCGGCGAACACGAGGAACACATCAACGCCGACATCGCCTGGGCCGTGCGCCACTACCTCGACTGGACCGGCGACGCCGCAGTGCTCGAGGACGGGGGCCGCGACCTGGTCCTCGAGACCGCCCGCTGCTGGGCGGCGCGGGTCCGCCTCGACCAGGACGAGGTCGGACACCTGTACGGCGTGATCGGCCCCGACGAGTACCACGAGATCGTCGACGACAACGCCTACACCAACAACCTCACGCGCTGGCACCTCCAGTGGGCCGCCGAACTGGCGTCGGCCGCCGGCGCCCCGGACGAAGCGGCACGATTCGCGGCCGTCGCCGGCAGCCTCGTCACCGGCTTCGACCCCGGCCGGGGCTGCCACGAGCAGTTCGCCGGTTTCTGGGACCTCGAACCGCTCCTCATCGGCGACGTCGCCGACACCCCGGTTGCCGCGGACGTGCTGCTGGGCCGCGACCGCGTCCGACGCACGCAGGTCGTCAAACAGCCCGACGTGCTCATGCTCCACCACCTGCTCCCCGACGCCTGCCCGCCCGGATCGCTCCGCGCCGACCTCGACCTCTACCTGCCCCGCACGGCACACGGAAGCTCGCTGTCGCCGGCCATCTGTGCCGGGTTGCTCGCCCGCGACGGACGTCCCGACGACGCCATGGACCTCGTCGATGTCGCGGCCGGCGTCGATCTCGACGACCGTGGGGGCATGACCGCCGGTGGGCTGCACCTGGCCACGATGGGTGGTCTGTGGCAGGCGGTCGTGACGGGCTTCGCCGGTATCCGCCCCACCCCGGCCGGGCTCGCCGTCGACCCGCGCCTCCCCCGCCGCTGGGATCGGCTGTCGATCCGACTCCGGTACCGAGGGCGGCCCGTCCGGGTCACCATCGACCACGAACTCGTCGACATCGAGGCCGACGGACCCGTCCCCGTCGTGATCGCCGGCCAGCCCGTCCGGTCTCCGGCCCGGGTCCGCTACGCCGCCGCTCGGGAGGAACGATGACCCGCCCACCCGCCACCCGGATACTCGCCGCCATCGACGACAGCCCGGCCGCCGCCCCCGTCGTCGCTGCCGCGACGGCGTTCGCCGCGCGCCTCGGCGGGACCATCGACCTCGTCCACGTCGACGAACCCGGCAAGCACACCGCGGCCGCAGTCGCCGAGCACGTCGGACTCGACCTCCGGGTCGTCGACGGCGACCCGGCCGCAGCGATCCTCGCCGCGGCCGCCGACCCCGCGGTCGCAGTGGTCGCGATGGGCGCACGCGGTCACCGGGGCGGCGCACTCCCGGTCGGCCACGTCACCTGCGCCGTCCTGGAGCAGATCGACAAGCCCGTGCTCGTCGTTCCGCCCGACGCTCCGACACCCGACGACACCCGTCCGATCCAGCGAGTCCTGTTCCCGTTCGAAGGGACGGTGCGCAGCACCGGCGCGGTCACTGCGACCCTGCACCGCCTCGCCGAAGCCGGCGTG
>JBFIHN010000419.1:0-3127 GCA_041601775.1 Acidimicrobiales bacterium | reverse complement strand
CCGACGGGTTCAGAGATCGGCGCAGTGCACTTCGAAGGTGCCCTCGACGGTGGTCGCCGTGCCCCCGACGAGGTTGGTCACGTCGATGAACGGGCGGTGCCGGCGAAGTCGGAGGACGCCACGACCTCGCTCCCCGCCTCGTAGATCGCAACGAGAGGCTGACCTGCACCGACTCGTCGCTGTTCGCGAACAGTGCGCCGAGGAAGCCGCCGGGCGACTGGGGGTCCCGACACCCCCAGTCGTAGGCTCGCACCGTGCTCGTGCTCGGTCAGATCGCGGAACCGGACTACTTCCGTTGGCAGCCGCATCCAGAGGTCTGGGTGTTGCTGCTCGGCCTCGTCGGTCTCTACGTGTACGCGCTGAAGACACTCGGTCCGCGCCTGGTTCCCGCCGGCGCCTCCGTGGTCACGCCGGCCCAGAAGCGCTGGTTCACGATCGGCATCATCTTGTTGTGGATCGCCGCCGACTGGCCGATGCACGACATCTCCGAGGAGTACCTGTACTCGGTCCACATGGTCCAGCACATGTTGTTGACCTTCATCATCCCCCCGGTCATGCTCCTGGCCACGCCCGAGTGGCTGGCCCGCATCGTGATCGGCGACGGGCGCCTCGGTCGGGCGTTCCTCAAGCTGGCCCGTCCCATCCCGGCGGCGATCGTGTTCAACGCCATCCAGTTGGGAACACACTGGTCGGGCGTCGTCAACGCATCGGTCGAGAACGGCCTGCTGCACTACGGCCTGCACACGGTCGTGGTGGTCACGGCGCTCGCGGTCTGGATGCCGGTCGTGTCGCCGCTCCCCGAGCTGCGGATCTCGCCGCCGGCACAGTGCATCCATCTCTTCCTCACGTCGATCGTGCCCACCATCCCCGCCGCGTGGCTCGCCCTCGCCGACGGCGTGCTCTACGACGCCTACGACAAGCCGGCCCGTCTGTGGGGCATCGGGGTCTCGTCCGACCAGCAGGCCGCCGGCCTCATCATGAAACTCGGCGGCGGCGTGTTCTTGTGGATCGTCATCGTCTTCATCTTCTTCCGTTGGTCGGCCAAGCAGGACCACGGGACCACCGCCCGCCGCGCCATCGTCGACGAGGACGGCAACGTGATCGGGGTCGAGGACCGGGTGCCGTCCGGCGTCAACTGAGCACGTAGTGGGCGCCGGCCCGGTCCCGGCGCACCTCGATCGCTCGTTCGTTCGCCTTGAGCACGTAGGCCATCTGCTGCGCCGTCCGCCGCGGGATGGTGCCGAGCGTCGCCACGTCCTTCGTCGTCCACTCGTCGGGGAGTCCGTCGGGCAACAGGGCCACGAGGTCGTCCGTGGTCCGCAGGCCATGGGTCCCGACGATCTCGCGCAGGCGCCGGTCGACCGTGCGCCAGCCGCCCCGTCGCCGCCGCATGGTCGGGTCCTCGACCTTGATGACGTCGACCCGGACGAGGAACACCTCGATCGTCAGGTTCGGGTGGTCGAGCAGCGTCGGGACCGACACCAACTCGGCGAAGACGTCGTGCAGGCACCCGTGCTTGGGGGACTTGCGGGTCGGCTTGTCGCGCCGCTCGATCCACGAGTCGACCGCGATGGGGTGGACGATGTGGACGTGGTAGTCGGCGAGCAGGTGGTCGAGCTTGCGGCCCATGGACGCGAACCCGCCCGTCTGCACCTCGATGAGCGTGTCGCCTCGCACCACGTCGACCACGAAGCCGCCGAGCGGGACCTCGAAGCGGTCACCCGGCTGGCTGACGTGCATCTTGAGCGCGGCATGGAGCGACCCCTCCGACTGCGTGCCGATGTTGTGACCCTCCACCCGGTCGAGTCTGCCGCCTCGAAGGGACCTGAGTAACGTCTACTCAGCGCTGGCGGTGCGCATCGGGGCGACACTGGCGTGACATCAACCCCCTGTCCCGAAAGGACATCATGCGGCGAATCTCATCTCTGTTCCTGGTCGTTGCGGCCCTGCTTGCGGTCGCGTCGTGCGGCAAGGCCGCCGAGAAGCTCACCGAGAAGGCCATCGAACAGTCGGCCGGCGGCGGTGACGTCGACATCGACGAGGACGGTTCGTTCTCCTTCGAGAACGACGAGGGGTCCTTCTCGGTCGACAAGGACGGCAACGTCAAGATCGAGGGCGACGACGGCGAGTTCAGCATCGACAGCAGCACCGACGGCGAGCTCCCCGACGACTTCCCCGACGTCCCCCTGCCCGACGGTTTCACGCCGCAGTCGAACTCCAAGCAGAGCGACGGCGACCAGACCCTCTACTCGGCCGTCGGCACCGCAGACGGCGACGCGACCGACGTGTTCGAGTCGCTCATCGACCAGTACGAGTCCGACGGCTACGACACCGAGGGTCGCTACGAGAACACGAGCGGCGGCGACTTCAACGGTGGCGCCCAGTTCGTGGGCTCGGAGTACCAGGTGAGCATCTCGGTCTTCGGTGCCGACGGCGAGACGACGGTGAGCATCACGGTCTTCCCCGCGGAGGACTGATCGCCGGGCCGTAGATTGACGGCGTGTTGCTCCGACTCGGCTCCTCTCCGCTCCCCGCGCTGCGGCGCGCCCGCATCTACGTGTGCGGGATCACGCCGTACGACACGACGCACATCGGGCACGCCACGACCTTCGTCTGGGTCGACGCGTTGTCCCGGGTGCTCGAGCACGTGGGGATCGAGGTCCAGGTCGTCCGCAACATCACCGACATCGACGACGAGCTCCTGCGAGCCGCCGCCGAGCAGGGCACCACGTGGCAGGCGCTGTCGACCCAGCAGACGTTCCAGTTCGAGGACGACATGCGCAAGCTGCGGGTGCAACGTCCGACGTTCGAGCCGGCGTCGCGCGACTACGTCACCGACGTGATCTTCCTCGCCCGAGCCCTGCTCGATCGGGGCGCGGCCTACGAACGTGACGGGTCCGTGTTCTTCCGCGCCGGCGACCTGGCCTCGACGTCGGGGCTGTCTCGTGACGAGGCACTGCGGCTCTACGACCAGCGCGGCGGGCGGGCCGACGATCCGGCCAAGGACGATCCCTTCGATGCGGCCATCTGGCAGGCGTCGGCCGACGGGGAACCCGCGTGGGAGTCGCCGTGGGGGCCGGGCCGGCCGGGCTGGCATGCCGAGTGCGCGGCCATGGCCACGACCCTG
>JBFIHN010000418.1:0-3127 GCA_041601775.1 Acidimicrobiales bacterium | reverse complement strand
GCCGGCGATCTCGAAGCCGGCGCCGCGGTACAGGGTCGCGGTCGTGGGGAAGAGCGCCCCGATCGACTCGCCGCGCGACCGCATGCGCTCGAAGCTCTCGGCCAGCATCTGTTTGGCCAGTCCGAGACCTCGGTCCTCGGGACGCACGATGACCCCCGAGACGCCACCGCAGGCGATGGCGGCGCCGCCCCAGTGCGCGGTGAAGCCGATGGTCACCACGGTGCCTGCCAAGGCATCACCCCGGTAGGCGGCGACGGTCCGCTCGGCAACGACGCCCGGGAGTTCGGCATCGAAGTCGACCGTCGATCCGAACGCCTGCCGTCCGAGGTCCCAGCGCGCCGCCCCGTCGCCGTCGCGCAACGACTCGATGCTGATGTCTGCGTTGTGCACAACGCGCACCGTAGGCGTCAGCCGACCGGGGCGACATGGGGGTTTGCGGATGGCGCGCCGGTAGCCTCGGTGGCTGTGAGCCTGCCCCGCGTGACCCTTGTCGCGCCCGGGTCACCTGCAGAGGCGGCCGGCCTCGTCCCCGGGGACGAGATCGTGTCGCTCGACGGGGTGATGCCGCGCGACGTGATCGAGTGGCGCCTCCTGGTCGACGAACCGGAGGTGCACCTCGACGTGCGCCGTGGCGACCTCGAGGTCGAGGTCACGGTCACCAAGGCGGCGGGCGCACCGCTCGGCGCGGACGTCGACTCGGCGATCTTCGACGAGGTCCAGACGTGCGACAACCACTGCGAGTTCTGCTTCATCTACCAGTTGCCGCCGGGGATGCGCCGGAGCCTCTACCTCAAGGACGACGACTACCGGTTGAGCTTCCTGTACGGGAACTTCACGACGTTGACCCGTTTCACCGAGAGCGACCTCGAGCGCGTGCTCACCGAGGGGCTCAGCCCGCTCTACGTGAGCATCCACGCGACGGACCCCGAGGTCCGGGCCGACATGTTGCGCAACCGTCGGGGCGCCACCAGCCTCCGGTGGCTCCGGGCGTTGCTCGACCACGGCGTCACGGTCCACGGCCAGATCGTGGTGTGTCCCGGTGTCAACGACGGCCGTGTGCTCGATGACACGTTGGCCGGGGTGCTCGACGAGTACCCCGAGCTGGCGACGGTGGCCGTGGTCCCGCTCGGGATCAGCGACCACTCCGACGAACCCCGGATGCGTTTCCACACGACCGAGGAGGCGCGCGCCGTCGTCGACTGTGTCGAGGACTGGCAGGACGTGTTCGCGGCCACGCTCGGCTCGCGGCTGGTGTACGCCGCGGACGAGTACTACCTGTTGGCCGACCGGCCGTTCCCCGCCCCCGAGGTCTACGGCGACTTCGCCATGCACGAGGACGGGATCGGCATGGCCCGCACCTTCGAAGCGGAGTTCACCGGAGCGGTCGCCCAACCCACCGGCCCGAAGGCCGGCTTCTTCTCGTGGGTCGACGGGGCCCCGGCCGAGGGATACCGGGCCGTGCGCACCTTCGGCGACCCGGGCGACAACCTCCGGCTCCGGCCCCGCAAGAACGCCCCCGTCGCGGTCCTGACGGCGCCCTACGGTGCGCGGATCCTCACGCCCCTCCTCGAGCAGGCGGGACGTGACGACGTCCGTGTCTGCGTGGTCGAGAACCGCTACTTCGGCGGGAACATCGCCGTCTCGGGGCTGATGGTCGGCGAGGACATCGCCCGGACCCTCGCGGCCGAGCCCGCAGGCCACCGCTACCTCCTGCCCGACGTCTGCCTGTCCGAGGACCGCTTCCTCGACGGCATGTCGGTCGCAGACCTACCCCACCCCGTCGAGATCGTCGCCACCGACGGCTTGGCCCTCCGATCCGCACTGGAACGAACATGACCGCACGCGTCGCCATCGTCGGCCGCCCCAACGTCGGCAAGTCGACCCTCGTGAACCGACTGGCCGGTCGCCGTACCGCGATCGTCGAGGAACAGGCCGGTGTCACCCGTGACCGCAAGGTCGTCCCCGTCGAGTGGACGGGACGGAGCTTCGAGGTCGTCGACACCGGCGGCTGGATGCCCGGGGGGAGTGCCCTCGACGAGAAGGTGTCGCGCCAGTCCGAGAAGGCGATGGAGGAGTCCGACATCGTCATCTTCGTGGTCGACGGCACCACGGGCGTGACCGAAGAGGACGCCATGGCCGCGGCCGTGCTGCGCCGGAAGAACAAGCCGGTGCTCCTGGTCGTCAACAAGATCGACGACCCGCGTCGTGAGGTCATGATCTGGGACTTCATGGAGCTCGGCCTCGGCCAGCCCCGTGCACTGAGTGCACTGCACGGCCCGGGGTCGGCCGATCTCCTCGACGAGTTGCTCGCCCTCATCCCCGAGGAAGAAGCGCTGGAGTCGTCCGACGACGCCTGGAGCGAGGGCGACGAGATCGCGGTCGCCATCGTGGGCCGTCCCAACGTCGGCAAGTCGACGCTGTTCAACCGCCTGGCGGGGGAGGAGCAGTCGATCGTCCACGACATGCCCGGCACCACCCGCGACACCATCGACACGGTGGTCTCGACCGACGAGGGGATGATCCGCTTCGTCGACACCGCCGGGATGCGGCGGCGCTCCAAGGTCGACGACGGCACCGAGTACTACTCGGTCGTCCGTGCGCTCCAGGCCGTCGACAAGGCGAACATCGCCATCCTCGTCATCGACGCCAGCGAGGGCATCACCAGCCAGGATCTCCGCCTGGCCGAGCGCGTCGACCTGTCGGGTTGCCCGGTCATCGTGCTGCTCAACAAGTGGGAGGTGACCAGCGCCGAACAACGCGAGGACGTGCTCTACCAGGTCGGCCAGCGGCTCCACTTCATCGGCGAGTCGCCGGTCCTGCAGGTGTCGGCCCTGACCGGCAAGGGCGTCCAGCGCCTGTACCCGGCCCTGGGGAGCGCCATCGCCGCCTACGAGACCCGGGTCCCGACCAAGAAGGTCAACGACGTGATCCGGGCGGCCCAGCAGGCCCAGCCGGCGCCGCACGGTGCCCGCGTGCTCTACGCCCTCCAGGGCGCGGCGAACCCGCCCACGTTCACCCTCTTCGCCAACCGCGAACTCCCCAAGACCTACGTGCGCTACCTGGAACGGTCGCTGCGCGAAGCGTTCGACCTCGGAGCGACGCCCCTCAAGCTCCGGGTCCGCAAGCG
>JBFIHN010000417.1:0-3127 GCA_041601775.1 Acidimicrobiales bacterium | reverse complement strand
CGGAGCGGCGAGCGCACCGGCGCTCGTCATGGCCACCTTCGCCGCCTCGACGATCGGTCCCTTGCCCTCGACCGCCCACGTCGCCCCGGACAGGCCCGAGTCGAGGAGCGCGCCGGCCGCGGCGACCGCGCCGTGGGCCGTGAGCGTGACGGCGCGATCCTCGGTCCACAGCTCGGCCGGGCGGGGATCGGTGATCCGGAGTTCGCCGAGGTCGGCCTCGGTCAGGCCGACCCCGGGGTCCGTGGCCCAACGGCCGCTGGCCACCAGTTCCTTGGTCTCGTCGACGAAGCTGGCGACCGCCGGGTCGACCTCGTCGCCCTCGGCGTTGATGCCCGCCGATGCGCCTCCCATCTGCAGCCCGAAGCTCGCGAACGAATACGTCGTCGAGCGAGCGAGCAGGGTGGCACCGTCCTGGAGGACCTTGCGGGCGAGCCGGGTGATGCCCACCGACGGCGCGTCCTCGAGGTCGAAGGAGATGAAGGCGTCCGTGGACTCGAGCTTGTGGATCTTCACGGTCGAGGAGTCTGGCAAAGAACCTCCGCCGGTAGCGGTGTCGGACGTCGCCGATAGTGTCGACGTGGTGCCTGATGAGCTGTTCCCCGACGCCGACGCGCCTGCGACCCCGGGCCCGTTCGGCGAGGCCCTGCTCGACGGGCTGAACCAGGCACAGGAGGAGGCGGTCACCCACGAGGATGGGCCGTTGCTCGTGCTGGCCGGTGCCGGATCGGGCAAGACCCGGGTCCTCACCCGCCGGATCGGCTGGTTGATCCGTGAGCGGAACGTCAGTCCGTTCGAGATCCTGGCCATCACCTTCACCAACAAGGCCGCCGACGAGATGAAGGGGCGGGTCGCCGACCTGGTCGGACCGGTCGCCCGCAAGATGTGGGTCTCGACCTTCCACTCCGCCTGTGTCCGTATCCTGCGACGGGACGGCGAGGCGCTCGGCTACCCGTCGTCGTTCACGATCTACGACCAGGCCGATGCACGACGGCTCACCGGCTACGTCCTGCGCGACCTGAACCTCGACACCAAGAAGATGCCGCCGCGGTCGGTACACGCCCAGATCTCCGCCGCGAAGAACGACTACGTCCTGGTCGACGACTACGCCGACCGCGCTCGCGGCTTCACCGAGGAGAAGCTGGCCGAGGTCTACCGCGAGTACCAGGCCCGTCTGCTCAAGGCCGGGGCGATGGACTTCGATGACATCTTGCTCCAGGCGGCCGAGTTGTTCCGTCGTCATCCTGCCGTGCTCGACCACTACCGCCAGCGGTTCCAGCACGTGCTGGTCGACGAGTACCAGGACACCAACAAGGTGCAGAACGAGCTGGTCATCCAGCTCGCGTCCGAGCACCGCAACGTCACGGTCGTCGGGGACGGCGACCAGTCGGTCTACGGCTTCCGTGGCGCCGACATCACCAACATCCTCGACTTCGAGAAGGCGTTCCCCGACGTCACGGTCATCCCGTTGGTGCAGAACTACCGCTCGACCCAGAACGTGCTCGACGCCGCCAACGCGGTCATCGCCAACAACCTCGGACGCAAACCCAAGGACCTGTGGACCGAACAGGGTGCCGGCGAACCGATCGTCCGGTTCCACGCCGAGGACGAACACGACGAGGCCCAGTGGGTCTCCCGCCAGATCGCCGGCTTCCACGACTCGGGCGAGCACCGCTGGGGCGACATGGCGGTCTTCTACCGGACCAATGCCCAGGCCAGGGTCGTCGAGGAGTACCTCGCCCGCGGCGGTATCCCGTACCGGGTCATCGGCGGCACGCGCTTCTTCGACCGGCGCGAGGTGAAGGACGCGTTGGCGTACGTCAAGGCGGTCGTCAACCCCTCCGACGAGGTCAGCATCAAGCGTGTCGTCAACGTGCCCAAGCGCGGGGTCGGCGACACGAGCGTGGCTCGGATCGACCAGTACATCACCGGGAGGGGGATGACGTTCCTCGAAGGCCTCCGCCACGCGGCCGAAGCCGGGGTCACCGGGACGGCGGTCAAGGGCATCGCTCGCTTCGTGGATCTGCTCGACGACGCCGTCGCCCGCGTCGCTGACGGCCCGAGCGCACTGCTCGAGCACCTGCTGGAGACGAGCGGCTACCTCGACGAGCTCCGCAACGAGACGGAGACCGGAGGCCGGGCCATCGAGGCCGAAGGACGGCTCGAGAACCTCGCGGAGCTCATCGGGAACGCCCAGGAATACGACGACGTGGCGGCGTTCCTCGAGTCGGTCAGCCTCGTGGCCGACACCGACGAGTTGGACCCCGACCAGTCCGAGGTCACCTTGATGACCCTGCACTCGGCCAAGGGGCTCGAGTACCCGATCGTCTTCCTCATCGGTCTCGAGGACGGCATCTTCCCGCACATGCGCACGCTCACCGAGCCCGACGAACTCGAGGAGGAGCGGCGTCTCGCCTACGTCGGGATCACCCGGGCGATGCATCGGCTCCACCTCACCCACGCCTGGAGTCGGACGCTCTTCGGTGGCACGCAGTACAACCCGCCCAGCCGGTTCCTCGACGAGATCCCGGGCGAACTCGTGCACGAGATCAACGGCCGCCGCCGGGCGAGCCGGAGCGGGTCGACGTACGGCGCGAGCGGACGGTCCAGCCAGCGCGGTCGCCGCGCGGGACGCGACGACACCGAGGGTCGGACGTTCGGTCGAGGCGATCGTGACGTCGGCGCCGACGTGCGCGCCGGCCGCGACCGCATCGTCGAGAACGCGCTCGCTGCCCGCGACCGGCCCGTCCCCACGACGGGGGCCGAATCGGCCGGGCTCAAGGTCGGCGACGACGTCTCCCACGCCACCTTCGGGGAGGGTGTGATCATCGACATCGACGGGCAGGGCGACAAGGCCGAGGCCACGATCCGCTTCGCAGGTGCCGGCGAGAAGCGCCTCCTCCTGTCGTGGGCGCCGCTGACCAAGGTGTGACCTCGGGCTCATCGCCCACCCTGCCGGTGCCCGAACTGTCAGACTCCACGGTGTGAGCGAGAACGAGGGGTCGGGGTCGCTTCCCGAGATTCCGGCGCGACGCGCGTCGGACGACGACCGTCAACGCGTCGTCACCCGTCTGCGCGACGCGGCCGGGGACGGGGTCATCGACCTCGACGAACTCGAGGAGCGGGTCGG
>JBFIHN010000416.1:0-3137 GCA_041601775.1 Acidimicrobiales bacterium | reverse complement strand
GGTCTGGGTCGCCGCCGCGAACTGCGGTCGTGGGTCGGTGGTGCGTGTTGGCGTGGTGGGTTCCATGCCCACACCCTCGCAACCGCCGCGGTCAGATCCTGACCGCAATACCGAAACGTTCGCTGCGATCGAGGCGGTCGTACGGGGAGCGTTCCTAGGGGGAGCTCCTGCCGGCGCGCCGGCGTCCCGAGCGGGCGATGCCGGCACCGACGACGATCGCCGACAGGGCGACGAGCACCATGGCCCCGACCGGCAGCGACCCGGTGAGGGCGAGCAGGCCCCGGGACGGCGTCGGGCTGGTCGGGACGAGCGATCCGGACCCCGGCGCCGGGAGGGGGTCGCCGTCCACGGACTCCTCGGGTCGCGTCACGACGTCGCCGCCACCCAACTCGAGGGTCGCGGTCCCGTCCCGCAGCCGGGCCGGGCCGTCGAACACCTCGATCTCGATGTCGGTGCCGTCGTCGCGCACGACGACGGACCCCGGCGCGTCCACCGCGAGCACGGCACCGTCGGAGAGCTCGATCTCGATCCCGCCCGACTCGACCGTGGCGTACAACGATCCACAGCGGACCACCACCGACGACTGCGGCAGCACCCGCACCCGCCCGGGCAGGCCACACAGGGCGAAGTCGGCGCGTTCGGCAGCGGCACCGGCGCCGGTGGTGACCCGCACGCCGTCAGCTGCCACGTCGACGACCCCGGGATCCAGCACCCCTCGGTCGAGCACGGTCCCGTCGGTCGTGCCTGGTCGGTGTCGGTCGCTGAAGTCGTCGGAGTACGTCCCGACGTCGGACCCGAAGACGCCGGCGACGGAACGACCGTCGATCATGTCGTCGATCCCGTCCCCGTCGCTGTCGGGGACGACACCGAGGCCGGTGTCGTCGGTGACCGGGACGAGCTCGGCGAACAGGATCCGTACCGACGGCAGCACCGTGACGGCGTCGTCGACCGTGAGGTGCTCGCCGATCGTCACCACGACCGAGGGTCGCGCTCCTACGTCGTCGGAGACGGTGACGCCCTCGTCGACCATCAGCAGGACGGACGGCGTCACCGCGACGTCGTCGGCGACGGTGACCGTCTCCGAGATCGAGATCGCAACCGGTGCCGGCGGCAGATCGACGCCGGCATCGTCGACGATCGACACCACCTCGCCGAGCGTCAGCAGGACCGAGGGTCGCGCCGCTACGTCGTCGATGACGGTGACCGTCTCGGTCAGCGCGATCTCCACCGGGTCGGGGATGTCGCCCGGGTGGACCGTGAGCGGCAGTCGCACCGGCAACACGTACGCATTGGTCGGCTCGTCGACCTGTCGCACGGTGAAGGTGAACGAGTAGGTGCCGTCGTCCCCCGGACCGGTGTCCCAACGGAACGTGTCGGTCGTGGTGTCGAAGGACCCGCCGGGAAGGCCGTCGATCACGAACTCGTACGGGTCGCCCTCGGGGTCGGTGACGACGAGTTCGATCACCACCGGGTCGCCGGCGTCGATCTCACGCGGCGGGAGGGACACGATCCCGACCTCGGGCGGGTGGTCGAGATCGGCGTCGCCGTCGAGGTCCCACAGCACCGGCCGGTCGTCGGACGCACCGGCGACGCGCCCGTCCTCGGTGATGGCGACGGCCTCGGCCGACGTCCCACTCGGCAGGGTGCCGAGGTCGGTGGTGCCGTGCACGGCGTCCCAGACGAAGGCGTGCCGGACACCGCTGGGCGACGACGACGTACCGCTCCACCCCACCACCTGGCCCCGTTCGTTCAGGTCCCTGGCGAAGCCGTAGACATCGCTGCCCACCGCGGGGATGACGACCGGCGTGGCGTTCGGGCTCGCCCAGTACGCCGCCTGCACGACCCCGTCCTCGGGACTGACCGTTCCCGCCAACGCACCGTTGGCGTTGACGGCGCGGGCCGTTCCCGGGCGACCGGGGACGACCCCAGCCAGCTCCTGGTACCCACCGCCGTCGGTCCACGTCGCTCCGCCGCCGGCCACGACGATGCCGGCGCCGGCGCCGCCGATGGCGGTGGGGAGGAACGGCTGCTCCTCGGGGGTCGTGAACGTCTCGACCGAGTAGGTCTCGCCGTCGAGCGACGGCCTCGCCAGGAACCCGCAGACGGCAGCAATGTTGCGGCAGGTGTCGCCGACGGCGTGGAACGTCCCGACCACCGTGCCGTCGTCGGCCACGGCGACGGGCGAGATGTCGAGGACGCCGGAGTCGCCGGGTGGCGACGGGAGCGTGAGGAACGTGCCGTCGGGGCGGAGCACGAATGCTCGGCGACGGGTTCCGGTGGCGATGTAGTTGCCGGCGACGATGTCGGTGTCGCTGATGGCGAGGACCGACAGGTTGGGATTGTCGTTCGGCGGCACCACCGGCTCGGGGTACCCGGTCGCCCGCCACACGCCGGTCGAGAGCGCGACCCAGCCGCTGTCGCTGCCGCCGACGACGACGGCCGTGGCCGCACCTGCGGACGGCACGGTCTCGATGTGGACGCCCGTCGTCGACGTCGTGTCGATGGGCGGCACGGCCGCAGCCGGCATCGCGACGGCTGCGGCGACCGCAAGCGTGACGGTGACGGCACCGAGCCAGCGGGTTCGGAGTCTCATCCCTCGTCCAACACCGTGATGACGACCTCGTCGGTCACGCCCACCGATTCACCGAGACCGTCGCCCGACCCCGACCCCGTGTCGGCTGCGTCGGTCGTCGTCGAGGGCGCCGTCGTCGACGAGGTGGTCGACGCGTCGTCTGCGGGACCGGACGCGTCGCTGCCGCACGCGGCGAGCGCCAGCCCGACGACCAGCAGCAGCGAACGACGGAGCGGGCGCATCGGCGACGACCCGACCAGAGCGCCGGTCAACCGAACGTGTAGGTGACCTCGACCTGCACGACCTGGCCGGCTTCGACCGGCACCACGCCCGGACCGCCGTCGCCGGTCGCCATCAACTTGCGCGAGAAGGCGCTGGAGGCCCCGCTCCCGTCGAGGATGCGTCCCTCGACCTGGTCGATGTCGCCGCCGTTCGTGGGCCGGATCTCTGCGGTGACGACGATGGACTCGCCGTCGTCGCCGGCCTCGAACTCGGCGCCCTCGGAGCAGAACAGGTCGGCCGACGGGCACAACGCCGGGTCGCCGGCGATGGCGATCGCCCACCC
>JBFIHN010000415.1:0-3151 GCA_041601775.1 Acidimicrobiales bacterium | reverse complement strand
CGCCGGGCGTCAACTCCGCGGTGCCAACAGGAGATCCGCAGCGGAGTCGACGGCCTCGATCACCCCGTCGATCGAGCGCCGGCCCTGCGACCATTCGCGCAGGCTCGAGTCGAGCACGGCGTCCATCACGTCGACGATGCGTCGCCGGCGCTCGGGGCTGATCCGACGCAACGACACACCGAAGGCGTCCTTCTGGCGGGTGGCGAACTCCCGGTAGAGGGCGCGGGCCTCCTCGTCGGTGGTGGACCGCAGCGCGTCGAGGTGGGTGTAGACGCTCGGGAAGCGCTCGAAGGAGCGGATGGCGCGTCCGTACGCCTCCTTGACCTCGTCGACGCTGGTCGTCGCGGTCGAACGACGCACGTCCTCGGGGAAGCGCTCCGACCACTGGAGCAGCGCGGCGGCCAGCAGGTGGTCCTTCGAGGTGAAGTAGCGGTAGACGGTGGCGATGGCGGCGTCGGCGGCCCGCACGACGTCGCGCATCTGGACGTCGTCGTACGAGCGCGACTGCATCAGTCCGGCCGTGGCACGCACGATCCGCGTGCGGGTTTCTCCGCTGGTTGTGTCCTGCACGAGAACAATGTTCTACCATCTGGCCGAGACCACGACCCGGGGGGACCAATGTCCGTCACCAACGACGCCGAGCACTACACGATCATCACGGCAGACAGCCATGCCGGCGGAAGCCATTCGCAGTACCGCGAGTACCTCGACAAGCGCTACATCGACGACTTCGATGCCTGGCGCGGCGAGTACAAGAACCCGTACAAGGACCTGGGCGACACGCGGAAGCTGCGCAACTGGGACAACGAGCTGCGCAACTCGCAGCAGGAGGCCGACGGCATCGTCGCCGAGGTCGTGTTCCCGAACACGGTGCCCCCGTTCTTCCCGAGCTTCGTCCTCTTCGCCAAGCCCCCGAAGCCCGAGGAGTACGAGCACCGCATCGCCGGCGTCCGGGCCCACAACCGGTGGCTGGTCGACTTCTGCAACGAGTTCCCCGAGCGGCGCGCCGGCGTGGGCCAGATCTTCCTCAACGACATCGACGATGCCCTCGAAGACGTGAAGTGGATCAAGGAGCACGGCCTGCGCGGCGGCGTCCTGTTGCCCAACATCCCGCCGGACTGCCCGTGGGTGCGCCCGCTCCACGACCCCTGCTACGACCCGGTCTGGCAGCTGTGCCAGGACCTCGAGGTCCCGGTCACCATCCACGGCGGAACCGGCAACCCCGACTACGGGCCCTACGCGGCCTCGATGCTGCTCTACATCACCGAGACCGGCTTCTACTCCCAGCGCCCGCTGTCGCAGTTCATCCTCTCCGGTGTCTTCGAGCGCTTCCCGCGCCTCAAGTTCGTGATGACCGAGGTCGGCTGTGCCTGGGTGCCGCCGCTGCTCGAGCGCCTCGACAGCACCATCCGCAGCATCCGTGACACGGGCGCCACCGGCGAGATCCGCTACGGCGACGACCACGTCCTGAACAAGGACGCGTCGGAGTACTTCGCCCAGAACGTGTGGATCGGTGTGAGCCAGCCCCGTCTCGCCGACGTCGAGGCCCGCAAGGTCATCGGCGTCGACCGCTTCATGTGGGGGAGCGACTACCCCCACGACGAGGGCACGCACCCCTTCACCCGCGAGCACCTGCGTTCGCGCTTCGCTGATGTCGACCCGGCCGAGGTGAAGATGATGCTCACCGACAACGCTGCCGGGCTCTACGGCTTCGACGTCGATGCGCTGGCGCCGCTGGGCAAGAAGTTCGGCCCGACGGTCGGCGAGATCCGTACACCGATCGACGAGGTGCCCGACAAGGAACTCGAGCGTCTCTCGGGCGACATGGACCCCAAGGCCATCAAGTGAGCGCGAGCGGCGACTACGAGACGATCCTCGTCGACGAACCCGGCCCGTACATCCGCCGCATCACGCTGAACCGGCCCGAGAAGCGCAACGCCCTCAACCACACCCTCCGGGGTGAGCTGATGGCGGCGCTGCAGGCGGCCGACGACGATCCCGATGTCCGGGTGTCGATCGTGCGTGGTGCCGGGACCTGCTTCTCGGCCGGCTACGACCTGGGCGGCGGCAACTACGGCGTCGACATGCCCCACTTCACGCCCGGTGGCGAGGGCCAGTGGCCACGGCACGTGACCGAGACGTGGATGAGCATCTGGGACCTGGCCAAGCCGGTGATCGCGCAGGTCCACGGCTACTGCCTCGCCGGCGGGAGCGAACTGGCGACGGGCTGCGACCTCGTCTACGTGGCCGACGACGCCAAGATGGGATATCCCGCGGTGCGCTTCGGCGTCCCCGACATGCAGTTCCATGCATGGTTCCTCGGGCCGCGGGCCGCCATGGAGATGATGGTCACCGGTGACCACATCTCCGGTGAGGAGTCGGTCCGCCTCGGGTGGGCCAACCGGAGCTTCCCCGAGGACCGTCTCGACGACGAGGTGGTCGCGGTCGCGACCCGCGTCGCCCGGATCCCGTCCGACATCGTGCAGCTCAACAAGCGCACCGTGCACCGGGCGATGGACACGATGGGCCTGCGTACCTCGATCCGCAACGGCACCGAGATCTGTGCCCTCGGCATCCATCAGCCGACGTTCGAGAAGTTCCTCGAGGCCATGCGGACCGAGGGTCTCGCCAAGGCGTTGACCGAGCGGGACGAACCCTTCGGCGACTACCGGACCGGGGTGTCGTAGCGGCCATCTGGCAGGCTCGCCCGATGACAGACGGCGAGGTCGACGACACACTCACCGTCCCGCAGGGCACGTTCGTGCTCCGCCGCCACGGGCAGGTGGGAGCAGAGCCCCTGCGGGCATGGGACGCCGCCGACGAGTACGCGCTGCGCGAGCTCGACGAACGTGGCCTGGATCGAGACGGCCGGTGGCTGGTCCTCGACGACGCGTCCGGTGCGCTCGCCGTCGTCCTCGCCGCGGTCAACGATGCGCCCGTGGTGGCCTGGACCGACTCACGCGTCACCGAGTTGGCCACGGCCGAGAACCTGCACCGCAACGGGATGGGAGCTGATGCCGTCCAGTTGGTCCCGAGCACCGCCGTGCCCGAAGGGCTCTTCGACCGGGTGGTCGTCAAGGTCCCGAGGACGAAGGCGTATCTCGCCGATCAGCTCCGTCGACTCCGGCCGCACCTCACCTCCGATGCCGTG
>JBFIHN010000414.1:0-3159 GCA_041601775.1 Acidimicrobiales bacterium | reverse complement strand
TCGACGACCTCACGGTCCACCTCGTGCGCGATGTCCGTGAGGTGCTCGCCATCGCGCTCGAGGCCGCGTGAGCCGTCGTGACCGCGTGTCGATGCGGGGCGCGATCATCTCGTCCGGCTTCGCTTCCGGTGATCGCGTCGTCGTCGGTCACTGGCAGGTCACGCCGCACGGTCCGCTCACCGATGTGATGTGGGCGACGCCGGACGGCCGTCGCACGCTCTTCGCCCCGCACACGGCGGCGGCGGACTTCATCACCGGGGTCTATGCGTTCGACCGGGTGGAGGTGGGCGCCGTCGTCGCCCAGTCGGGGCGCCGGCGCCTCGACGTCACCATGGGGGATCGCTCGCTGCACTTCACGGCGCAGCGGGGGATCCCCATCCCGTTCCGGCGTCCGGCGTGGTTCACGCGCTGGGTCGAGGGTCCCGTGGCCCGCCGACTCCTGGGTGTGGCCACCTACGGGACCTCACCGACCGGCGTGCGGGAGTGGTACCGCACCGATCGTTGGGCGCCGCTCCGCGACGCCGGCGCCACCGTGGCCGGCCGTTCGCTCGGCCCGATGGCGCCGGTGTCACCGGCGTGTGGCTTTGGCTTCTCGGAGCCGCCGTCTCGACCGTCGTGGGTCGACGTCCGCCCCCTGCTGGAGTACCCGGACTGAAGCGGCCGGTCAGACGACGCGGACGTTCTGCGCCTCGTCGCCCTTGCGGCCGGGCCCGACCTCGAACTCGACGTTCTGGCCCTCTTCGAGGGTCTTGAACCCCGACCCCTCGATGTTCGAGAAGTGGACGAACACGTCGTCGCCGTCGGGGCGGGAGATGAAGCCGTACCCCTTCTCGTTGTTGAAGAACTTCACCGTGCCGGTCGCCATTGGCTGCTCCTGTTGCCTGGGAACGCATTCGAGACGCCCCCGTCTGAACTGTTGAGGCGCAAGGCTATGCGTTTTCGGGCGTCCGCTGCTGTGTGGATCCGTCCGCTGCTGCGTGGATCACGGCGCGTCTGGTGCTCCGTCGAAGAGCCCTCCGAGGCCGCTCGGACCATGCGGGCCGATCGCGAGTTGCTCGAGGACACCGACGCCGGTCCGCTCGCCCCACGTCGCCCGGACCAGTTGTTGTACGTGGGTGTGCTGTGGTGCCGCCGGGTCGAGATCGTCGACGACCCACTCGTCGTAGCCGGACGCGGCCTCGCCCTTCCAGTGCCCGTGCGCCCACTCGGGATGGAAGTAGCCGATGCCCAGCATCTGGAACGTCATCACCGGCTCGAGTTCGATCACGCCGGCCTCGGCATTCCAGGGGGTGAAGGTGAGTGACGCGGCGCGGGAACGACGGGTGCCGGGCTCCCAGTCGATGTGCCAGTCGACGGAACGCATGGGTGCCGCCGACTCCGGGAGCCCCCCGGTGTCGAGCACCGGGCCACCGTCGCCGATCAGGGGGATGTCGAAGCCGCTGTGGTGCCACCGTTCACCGGTCGCGGTCTCGTTCACGTCGAAGTGGGCCGCGCCGTCGGAGAAGTTGAGGGGTGCCCACAGCCAGAAGAACTGCGGGTCACCGGCACTGGGTGCCCCACCCTCGGCCTCGCCGATCGGTCGGATGCCCCACGAGCGGTCACGGGTGCCGAGGAACGTCTCGGGGGTGACCACGACGTCGCGATCGCCGGCGTGCACCGTTCCCTCCCAGGTCCCGAACTGGGTCAGCCGGGTGTAGTCCATCGTCACCCGGGGCCCTGCCTGGCGCAGGAAGCGGTCCTCCTCGACGGCGACGGTGCGCGCTTCCCAGGTCAGGTCGCAGCCGATGCCGTGCACGTCGGGGTCGACGATGAGTCGGAGGGTGCGGAGTGGCTCGACGACCTCGATGCGGATGGGCCCGCAGGTCGTGTCGCCACGGTCGAGTGGTGCTCGCCCCGACGCATGGACGCTGCGCTGGACGCCGTCGGACACGACGCTGAACGCGGCGTCGATCACGGACCGGTTCGGATAGAGCCCCATCGCTGCCGCGAAGAACAGTTCGCCCGAACCGTCGGCGTCGTAGCCGTTGAAGAAGTAGCGGTCGTAGTGGTTGCGGTCACCGGTGGCGGGCTGGGCGAGGGGCGCCCCTGTCTGGTGGATCGGGAAGTCGTCCATGGGATTGAGCACCGCGGGAGTCTGTCACCTGCCCGTGGCCGATACTGGCTCCATGCCCGACACCCCAGCCCCCGTCGACCTGCTGCACGGACTGGCGACGACGCGGGCGATCCGGCGCTACCGCGACGAGCCGATCCCCGACGACGACCTGTCGACCATCCTGTGGCATGCGACCCGGGCGCCGTCGGGCAGCAACCGCCAGCCGTTCCGGTTCGTGGTCCTGCGTGACGGACCGAACGCCGTGGCCGCCAAGTCCTTGCTGGGCGAGAGCTTCCGTTCGATGTGGGCGACCAAACGCGCCGCGGACGGCTACGACGCCGGGAGCGGCACCGGTCGTGACACACCGAAGGCCCGGATGGCGTCGACGATGCAGCACTTCGTCGACGAGTTCGAGCGCACACCGGTCGTGGTGCTGGCTTGCATCCGACGCCATCGAGACCCGCATCCGACGGAGGGGGCATCGGTGTACCCGGCGTGTCAGAACCTGCTCCTGGCGGCCCGAGCCCTGGGCTACGGAGGGGTCATGACGGTCTGGCATGCCGTCGTCGAGGACGAACTACGCACGCTCCTCGGCATCCCCGATGACGTCGGTCTCTCGGCGACGATCACGCTCGGGCGCCCGGCGGGCCGTCACGGTCCGGTCCGGCGGCGTCCCGTCCAGGAGTTGGTCCACGACGACCGATGGGAGGGTCCGGCGCCCTGGGCGGTCGATCCCCCCGGAACCGCGTTCACACAGGCGGGTCCTCCGCGTCGGTGACGGGTCCGGCCCCGCGCCGTCGTCGCAATCGCTCCGGTCCGTCGTCGAGGCCGGGCAGTCGTTGGTGGACGGCAGCGCCGGTGTCGACGAGTCGGGCGAGCACGATGGCCTCGACCTCCGCCCACGTGTCGGCCCGCGTGCCGGGCAGGTCCCGGTTGTACGGCTGCCCGAACGCGATGACCTCGTTGCCGGCGTCGCGCAGCGCGGTGATGTTGTGAGGAGCGTCGTCGACGTAGAGGTCGGCCTGGACCTCGGGTTTGGCGCCGAGGAAGCACAGGTCGCGGAACGG
>JBFIHN010000413.1:0-3197 GCA_041601775.1 Acidimicrobiales bacterium | reverse complement strand
GCGGTGTTGGCCATGTTGGGCGGACCGAGCGGCGTCGAGTAGCCGGTGGGGCCGGGGACGAACAGCTCGGGCCGACGCTCGTAGAGCCGCCGCGACGGTGAGTCGATGACCTTGGTCCGCCACGCGAGTGCTGCCGGTCCGGCACCGTGCTTGCCCGGCGCGAGCGACAGCCGGTTCATCATCCCGAAGCCGAAGAAACCATGGGCCAGTGCGGGGTCGGGGAGCGGGCCGCTGATCACCATCTCGCCGGTGAGGTCCGCCGGCCACGTGCCGGCGGTGACCTCGAGGTCGAAGTCGCTCGGGGTCGCGCTGAGCAGGGACGTGGGAATCGGCATCGTGAGGCTCCACGGGTCTGGACGTTTTCCGGAGCGTACAGTAAACACTGTTTAGTGACCAGAGGGGAATGTTGATGGAAGCCACGCTCGAGGAACGCATCCGTGCCGAACTGGCCGACGGTGCGGAACGAACCGGACCGCCGGACGGCGCCGTGCCGGTGCCGCCGATCCCGGTCGAGCGGTACCGCGACCCCGCCTTCTTCGCGTTGGAGCAGGAGCGTCTGTGGGGCCGGACGTGGTTGTTCGCCGGCCACGAGTCCGAGCTCGCCGAGCCGGGCAGCTACCGGCTCTTCACCCGGTCGGGTGCGCCGATCCTCATCGTGCGGGGCCACGACGGCGTGGTCCGGGCCTTCTACAACAGCTGTCGCCACCGGGGTGCACCCGTGGTGCGCGACGACTGTGGCGTGGCCAAGCGACTCACCTGTCAGTACCACTCGTGGTCCTACGACACGGTCGGCGAACTCCGTGCCGTGCCCGACTCGCGTTCCTTCGCCGGCCTCGACGAGTCGGACCTGGGCCTCGTGCCCGTGCGGTGCGAGTCGTGGCAGGGGTTCCTGTTCGTGACCGAGGATCCCGACGCACCGGCGCTGACCGACTTCCTCGGACCGCTCACCGCACAGATGGCGGAGATCGACGGCTCGTCACTGCGGGTCCTGGGGCGCCAGAACCACCGCATCGAGTGCAACTGGAAGCTGCTGGTCGACGCGTTCGTCGAGGTGTACCACATCCGTACGGTGCACCCGGACAACGCTGCCCTGCTCTACGACGACCGGCGGACCACCGTCGCCATGCTCCCCAACGGGCACTCCCGGCTCACCGTGGCGAAGAAGGAGGAGATGATCCCCTTCGTCGCCCCCTCGCCCGAGGCCGACAACCCCTCGGTCGGTGCGCTGTGGCGCGAGACGAGCACGTCGTTCGGGATCTTCCCCAACATCGTCGCTCCGATGGACACCGGTGCCTTCGCCTGGATCTGCATGTGGCCGGACGGCCAGCGGGCGACCGACCTCGAGTTGGTGTGGTTCGCACCGGCCTGGGGTGAGGGCGAACCGCTCGAGGAACACCTCCTGCGGATGACGCTGTTCGAGACCGTCATGGCCCAGGACACCGCGAACATGAACGCCATCCAGCGCTCGGTCGACTCACGGGGTGCGCAGCCGTTCCAGATCGGTTGGCACGAACGACTGATCCATCACTTCCACCGGTCGCTCGACCTGGCGATCGGCGAGGTGCCTCGGGACTGCGCGGTCTCCGATGCGTTGGACGACCGCGTCGAGCAGGCCTGAGCGTCCGGTGACCGTGCCCGGGTCAGAGCAGTCCGCTGTAGCTGCCCCCGTCGACCGGGATGGCCGCGCCGGTGATGAACCGCGCCGACTCCGAGCACAAGAAGGCCGCCACGCGGCCGAAGTCGTCGGCGTCGCCGAGGGTCCCGGTCGGGACCGTCCGGGCCAGGTCGTCGAGGTCGCTGCCGAGCGACCGCAGCCGATCGGTGGCGTGCAGGCCCGGTTGCACCGAGTTGACCGTGACGCCGTCGCCGGCGACCTCGGTGGCCAACGTCTTGAGGAAGCCGGTCAGTCCGGCGCGTGCGGTGTTCGACAGGATCAGGTGGGCGATCGGTTGGCGCACCGAGATGGACGTGATGGCCACGATGCGACCCCAGCCGCGCTCGCGCATCGCCGGCACGACGCCCTCGCACATGGCGACGGACGACAACAGGTTCAGTTCCAGCGCCGCCGGGTACGCGGCGGTCGGTGTGGTGGCGAACGTGCCGGCCGGGGGGCCGCCGGCGTTGGTCACGAGGATGTCGATCCCACCCAGCGCCTCGGTCGCGGCGTCGACGAACGCGGTCGCTCCCTCGATCGTGCCGACGTCGCCGACGATCGGGATGCCGCCGGGAACCGACGCGGTCGCGTCGTGCAGCCGCTCGGCGTCGCGCCCGTTGGTCACCACGTCGCAGCCGGCAGCAGCGAGCGCCCGTGCCACGCCGAGGCCGAGACCGGCCGAACTCGCGGCCACGGCCGCACGCTTTCCGTTGATCCCGAGATCCATGGTCGGGCACCGTATGCGCCCGCGACCCACGACGTCCGAACCCCGGGAGACTGACCGATGACCACCCTGATCCGTGGCGGACGCCTCATCGACGGGACCGGTGCCGCGCCCCTCGATGCCGACGTCCTCCTCGACGGGGACGAGATCGTGGCCGTCGGACCGGACCTCGACGACCCGTCGGCCGACCGCACGGTCGAGGTGATCGACGCCACCGGGCTCACCGTGATGCCGGGTCTGATCGACGCCCACGTGCACTGCACGTTCGACGACGTGGCCTCGAACGACGAGCTCTTCCACCACCGGAATGCCGCGACGGCAGCGCTCGTCGCGGGCTTCAACCTCCAGAAGCTGCTGCGGGCCGGCGTCACCTCGGTCATGGACCCCGACACGATCTTCGAGATCGGCCCGGCCCTGCGCGACGCGGTCGATGCCGGCGCGGTCGAGGGGCCACGGATCGCCACCGGCGTGTCCGCGCTCCTCACCTCGGTCGGCGGCACGGCCGGACGGATGATCCCCGACCACGGGAGCGCCGGGTACGCGCAGGTGGTCACCACCACGGCCGAGATGGTCACCGAGACGCGGCGGCACATCAAACACGGTGCCGACTGGATCAAGATCCACGCCACCGGGTCGATCCCGCGCCACCGGGGCGAGCTCCTGGTCTGGACCGCCGACGAACTGCGCGCCGTGTGCGACACCGCGCACGCCCTCGACACGCCGGTGGCCGCGCACTGCCGCAGTGCCGAGTCGACGAAGGTCGCGGCCGAGGCCGGCGTCGACCGCAACCTCCACGCGTCGTTCATGGACGAGGACGCG
>JBFIHN010000412.1:0-3202 GCA_041601775.1 Acidimicrobiales bacterium | reverse complement strand
GGTTCGTCGATCACCACGGGGTCGGGCACCGACGCATCCTAGATTTGGCCCGTGTCCGCACCCTCCGCCGTTTCGACCGTCGGTGACGGCCTGCCGTTCCTGTGGGGTCACGGCCTGCTGTCGAGTCGGGCCTCCGAGGACGCGTCCGGGCCGATCAAGTGGCCAGAGGTCGACCTCCCCGACGTGCGCCTCGTGCGCTGGGACGCACGCGGTCACGGCACCTCACCGACACCGGTCGCGTCCGGGGAGTGCCGCTGGCCGGCACTGGCACGCGACGCGCTCGCCCTCGCCGACCGCGAGGGGATGTACAGCTTCTCGATCGGTGGCGCGTCGATGGGAGCGGCCACCGCACTGTGGACGGCGGTGACGGCGCCCGAGCGGGTCGACCGTCTGGTCCTCGCCATCCCGCCGACGGCATGGGAGGCACGGGGTCGGACCGCCGGGCTCTATCGCTTCGGCGGGATGGTGAGCGAGCGCCTCCCGATCGGGCGCTCACGACGGCGGGCCGTGGTCCTGCGCGGCGCCGCCGAGTCGGATCTCCCGGACCCGGTCGCCATCTCGGAGATCACCGCGCCCACGTTGGTGCTGGCGTGGCGGTTCGATCCGATCCATCCGCTCCGCACCGCAGAGCAGCTGCGCGATCTCCTGCCTGCGGCCGACCTCCACGTCACGAGCCGCATCGGCGACACGTCCGGGTGGGTCGAGCGCCTCCGGGAGTTCCTCCGACGCTGACGCGGACGCGAGCGGACCCGCTCGTCAGCCGCCGACCGACTCGGCTGCGGTGGCCGCCGCCCACCGGAGATCGGCCTTGCCGGCGGGTGAACGCACGACGGTGTCGACCACGACCAGATGGCGCGGATGCTTGTATCGGGCGAGCTGCCCGTTGCAGTGTGCGACCAGCGCGTCGAGGGACGGCGAGGTGCCGGGCGCGGGCTGGACCACGGCACAGACCGACGATCCCCATCGCTCGTCGGGCACGCCCACGACGATCACGTCGTAGACCGACGGATGGGCCTTGAGGACGTTCTCGACCTCCTCACCGTGCACCTTCTCGCCGCCGGTGTTGATCGTCGCCGAATCCCGACCGAGGAGCTCGATCGTGCCGTCGGCGGCGACCTTGGCCAGATCGCCGGTGATGAGCCAGCGTTCGTCGTCGATGGTCACGAACGTCCTCGCCGTCTTCTCGGGGTCGCCCAGGTACCCGATCGGCAGGCGCCCACGGCGCGCCACCCGACCGGTCTCGTCCGATCCTGGTGCGAGCGGACCATCGTCGACGCCGAGGACGACCGTCGTGTCGTCCATGGGCTGGAACTGGGCCACACCACGGGCCGACTTGATGTCGTCGGCGCCCAGGCGCGAGCTGCCCTGCGCTCCGGCTTCGGACGATCCGAATCCGTCGACGAGGACGATGTTCGGGAATGCCTCGGCCAGGCGGGTCTTGAGGGCGGCGGACATGGGGGCGCCGCCGTTGGCGATCGAGAACAGGGTCGATGCATCCCAGCGGCCGGGATGGGCGAGCCACGTGTCGAGCACCGGTCGACCGACGGCGTCGCCGATCACGGTCATCATGTTCGCGCCTTCGGCCTCGACGGTGTCCCACACCAACTCCGGGTCGAGGGTCCCGCGCGGCAGGACCGACTTCCCGCCGGCCAGCGCCCACATGAGGGTCACCCACGATCCGGCCGCGTGCATGAACGGCGCCAGGAGCACGGCACTGACCCCGTCGACGATGCGGTCGGCCAGTTGTCTCGCGTCCTCGATCGGGCCGTGCATCCGTGTCGGGTCGCCGCCGCCGAGACAGGCATGGAACGCGTCGTCCTGTCGCCAGACCACCCCCTTGGGCGTGCCCGTGGTTCCACCGGTGTAGAGCACGTAGTGGTCGTCACCGCTGCGCTCGACATCGATCCGGTCGGCCGGAGCCGCAGCGATCGCCGTGTCGTACTCGTCGCCCATCTCGATCGTGTGCGCGACGTGCGGGAGTCGGGGCCGTACGGCCTCGAGGGGGGCACGGAAGTGCCGCTCGTGGAGGACGACACGGGCCCCGGCGTCGTGCAACAGGTACTGCAGCTCGGACTCGACGTAGCGGAAGTTGACGTTGATCGGGACGGCGCGGATCTTGAACGCCCCGAGCATCGCCTCGAGGTACTCGGGGCGGTTCTCGAGGTACAGGGCCACGTGGTCACCCGGGCCGACACCGAGAGAGACCAGATGCCGGGCGAAGCGGTTCGCGTTCTCCTCGAGCTGGGCGAAGGTCCGCCGACCGGTGCCGTCGGTGTCGTTCCCGATGATCACCAACGCGTCGCGATCGGTCTCGCCCCGACGAGCCAGTTCGTCGAAGACGAACTCCCACAGATCGGCGAATGCGGTGGTGGGTGCGGACGACATGCGGGCGATGGTAGCGATCCCGATCTGACGCGACGTCAGGTACGGGACGGGCGAGCAGACCGCCACGGCGCGACACTCACGAGATGTCCGGCACCCGACCACAGCGCCTGGTGTTCGGCGAGGTGGCCGACCAGTACGACCGCCACCGACCCGGCTACCCCGACGCGTTGTACGACATGGTCATCGGCGACGGTCCGGTGGAGGACGTCCTCGACGTCGGGACGGGCACCGGCCGGGCCGCCGTCGCCATGGCCGCGCGCGGACTCGGTGGCATCGGCGTCGAGCCCAGCCCCGAGATGGCTGCGATCGCCCGGGCCAGACTGCCCGACTCCTGGGTCGTCGAGACGAACGACTTCGAGGTGTGCCGTGCCGGCGATCGCCACGACTGGCCGCTGATCACCTGCGCGCAGGCATGGCACTGGATCGACCACGACCGAGGATTCGCCAAGGCCGCTGCACTGTTGCGTCCCGGCGGTGTGCTCGCGTTGTTCTGGAACCGGCCGACGTTCCGACTCGACGACCTACGACACGCCCTCGACCAGATCTACGACCGGCTGGCCCCGGACATGAAGAGCTCGCTCCGGGGGCGCGGGACCGGACCCAAGGGTCAGCTTCCCGGCGTCGAGCTCGGCCGTCCGCCCACCGGGTTCACCGCGGTGCGACGGGACGAGGTGCGGTGGGAGCGGGCCTACACGACCGACGAGTGGATCGGGCTCCTCGAGACGCACTCGGACCACCGGCTGCTCGAACCCGGCCACCGAGCCGAGGTGCACGGCGCGGTGCGCGACGCGATCGACGAACGCGGCGGACGGTTCAT
>JBFIHN010000411.1:0-3203 GCA_041601775.1 Acidimicrobiales bacterium | reverse complement strand
TGCACGGCCAACGTCGTCATGTCCCGCAGCTCGGCCCCGGCCGGATGGACCATGACCGCGGCGTCGATGCCGTCGAACGCGCCGGCCCGGATCATGAAGACCTTCCCACCGCCACCCTCCTCGGCCGGGGTTCCCAGGATCGACAGGCGCCCTCCGCACTCGTCGGCCACCGCCGCGGCGGCGAGGCCGGCCCCGAGTCCGGCGGCGGCGATGATGTTGTGGCCGCAGGCATGTCCGATGCCCGGGAGGGCGTCGTACTCGAGGCAGACGGCGACATCGGTCCCCGCCACGCCGACCCGGGAGGCGAACGCCGTCTCGAGGCCGAAGGCATGGCGTTCCGTGGGCAACGACGCCGCATCGAGTTCGTCGCAGAGCAGGTCGTGGGCGAACCGCTCCTCGAAGTTCAGTTCTGGATGCTCGTGGATGGCGTGCGAGATCTCGACCAGGCGTTCGGCCCGTCCGTCGATGTCGGCCGCGACACGTGCCTTGATGTCCTCGAGGTCCACCTCGGCATCGTAGGAGCAGAATCCCCACCCCACCGATCCTGGTTCTGGGTGCGCGATACGTACGCCAGGAGTACCGATCATGCACCCAGAACCGGTGGTGGAGGGGTGGTGGTTCAGGGGGTGGGGTGGCGGAGGACGATCTTGCCGAGTTGGTCACCGCGGCGGAGTCGATCCAGCGCCGAGTGGTAGTCCGCGCGATCGAAGACCTCGTCGACGGCGATCGGCAGCCCCTGGTCGACCAGCCCGACGACGGCGTCGAACTCCTCGTAGGACCCCATGGTGGACCCGATGATCTCGATCTGCTTGAAGAACAGCTTCGGGAGGTCGACCTCGACCTTCGGGCCCGACGTGCCGCCGCACACCACGAGACGGCCACCGGGAACCAGCGCCCGCACGGATCGATCCCACGTTGCCGGCCCGACGGACTCGACCACGACGTCGGCTCGCACCGGCCAGGTGTCGGCCGACGAGTCGAAACCGTCGGCCGCGCCCAGCGCGAGCGCCTGGTCGATCTTCGACTGCTGGCGACTGGTCACGTACACCTTCGCCCCCATCGCCACGGCCAGCGACAACGCGGCCATCGAGACGCCGCCGCCGATCCCGACCACCAGCACGGTCTCCCCCGCCGTGAGCCGGGCCCGACGCAGCATCCGGTACGCCGTCAAGGTGGCGAGCGGGAAGGCTGCACACTCCTCCCACGACCGCCCCGCGGGTTTCGCGACCACGTTCCGTGCCGGGACCACGACCCCGTCGCCGTGACCGCCCCAGCGCTGTTCCCCGAGGATCTGGAAGCCCCGGCCCAACGGGGCGTCGTTGCCGAGTCGGACGACGGCATCGATGGGAGCGACGGCGGGGTTGACCACGACCTCGGCGCCCACCTCGACCCCCACCCCGTCCCCGACGGCCTCGACGACGCCGGCCACATCGCAGCCCGGTACGTGGGGCAGTGACGGCTTGGGAAGGCCCCGGGTGAGCCACAGGTCCATGTGGTTGAGGGCGGAGGTCACCGGACGCACCCGGACGTCGCCGGGGCCGGGCTGGGGAGTGTCGATCTCCCCGAATCGGTAGTCACCGGGTGCGGCATCGAGGATCCAGGCGTCCATGACCCGAGTCTGGCAGCGGACCGTCGCCGCGCAGGAGCTAGACGACGACGGTCAGCGCATCGGGAGCGACCCGGATCGAGATGCTCCGCGCCGGGCCGACCAGCTCACCGTCGAGCCAGACCTTGGTGCGCGGCGCCAGGTCGATCTGCGTGCCCGACGTGCGCTCGAGCGTGATGTCCGGGTGCGGGAGGTGCGTACCGGTCTTGAGCCGTGGGAGCGCCTTCCAGCGGTCACCGATCGACGGGTCGGCGGTGAAGACCTCGATCTTGCCGTCGTTGGGATGCGACCGGGGCGCGACGTTCCAGTCGCCTCGGTACTGGGCGTTCATGGCCATCACGATCGGACCGCGCAGCCACGACCGACGAGCCACCAGGTGCGCGACGAAGAAGTGGAGTGCACCGTCGACGAGCACCTCGCACAGGTCGACCGGCAGGGTCTGGGCGTCGTCGCTGTGCAGCCGGTCGTAGGACCCCATCGCACCACAGGTCCGGGCGAGGTCACCGCCCAGCAGCCCCAGGGGTGGGATCGGAGCGGACGATCGCCGGGCCGACGTGATGATGGCTCGCGCCTCGATGTCGCTGTGCACGAGGACTCCGTCGGCCGGGAGCCGACCCGGTGCCCCCCATGGCTCGCCCTTCTCGATCGTCATTCGTCGTCGTCCTCGTCCTCGAGTTCGACGGTCGCGGCCACGACGCCACGCTCGAGCGCGCCGACGGCACGGCGAGCTGTGGTCCGGGTGGTGGGGTCGGCGGCGAGCTGGCCGATCTGGCGGACGAGGTCGACGAGTTGGCGCACCGTCCGCACGAAGTCGCCGCCCGTCAGCTCGACGTCGCCGTCGTCGAGCAAGGACCCGAGGGTCTCCCCGGCGCACCACTCGTGTGCGAACCGGGCGAAGTTGTGGTCGCCACCGCGCGAGGTCGGCAGACCGACCCGTTCCTCGTCGGCGGCGATGCGCTGGACGATGGCATCGATGTCTCGGCAGCGATCCTCGACCCGGTCCGAGGGGTAGCGGGCTTCCGGCGGTGGGCCGGGAGCCCGGTGCTCGTAGACGAGGGCGGAGGCCACGGCGGCGAGTTCCGGTGCGTCGAGGCCGTCGAAGCATCCTGCGGCGATGGATTCGGCCACGACCAGGTCCAGCTCGTGGTAGACGCCGGCGAGGAGGTCGCCGCGGTCCGTGACGGTCCACCCGTCGACGTAGCCGAGGTCTTCGAGGACCTCGAGGACACGGTCGAACTCGACGCCGAGCGTGCCCGACTGTCGTTCGATGCGCGTGCGCAGCTCGTCGACCTCGCGTCGCACCCGGTCGGCACGTTCGAGGGCACGGACATGCACATCGGCATCGGGACAGGCGGCGACCGGATGGTCCACCGCACTCCCCCGACGAGGCGGCGATGGCACCGCCGCCGCGCGCAGGTCCCGGGCCACTGCGCCCTGGAAGTCGGGATCGCTCGGCTGGAACGGTTCGGGGAGCGGAACCGTCGTGAGGATCTCCGGTGGATGATCGAAGTCGGGCATGCCCACCGTGAATGCGTGGCCGTCCGGTGACACGACCTTCACCTGGATGCGCTCACCCGAGCGATGAGCGACCGACAAC
>JBFIHN010000410.1:0-3215 GCA_041601775.1 Acidimicrobiales bacterium | reverse complement strand
TCGTGGTCCGTGTCCAGAAGCGGTTCCGTTGGCAGCGCGGCACGGCCGTCGGCCTGGTGGGCACCATCTTGGGACTGGTGTTCCTCGGCGTGCTCGTCGTGCTCGGCCCCGCGGCGATCGAACAGGCCAGCAGCCTCCGCGGCGACCTCCCGTCGACCATCGAGGACGCCTACAGCTGGCCCATCGTCGGCAGCGAACTCGACCAGCGCGACGTCGCCCGGGCGGTCAGCGACGCGATCGACGACCTCCCGTCGGCGCTCGACGACGCCTCGATCCGCCGCTACGCCGAAGACCTGCTGGGCGGGCTGCTCACCACGGTCGTGGTCCTCGTGACCGCGGTGGCCGTGATGCTCGACGGGCCACGGATCGTCGAACGCTTCCGGGGCATCGTGCATCCGGCCCGTGTCGCCCAGGTCGATGCCATCGGCGGGGTCGTCTACCGCACCTTCGGCAACTACTTCGCCGGGTCGCTCTTCGTCGCCATCCTCAACGGTCTGGTCGTGCTCGCGCTCGCGCTCGCGCTGGGGGTCCCGTTGGCTCCGCTTGCCGGCCTGTGGTCAACGCTCACCAACCTGATCCCGCAGATCGGCGGCTTCCTCGGAGGCTCGTTCCTGGTCCTGCTCGCGCTCACCGAGGGACCGGTCGTCGCCGCCATCGCCGCCGCGGTCTTCCTCGTGTACCAGAACGTCGAGAACAACATCATCCAGCCGGCCGTGGTCGGCAAGGCCGTGGACCTCACCCCGCCCACCACGATGCTCGCGGCGATGATCGGTGGTGCCGTGGCCGGTGTGCCCGGTGCGCTGATCGCGACACCGATCGTCGGCGCCGCGAAGGTCCTCTACCTGCGGGACCGGGCCGACGGGCGGATCGACCTGATCGGCATCACCCGGCCGTCGCCCACCGAGGACGACGAGGTCGACGACTGACCAGCGCCGGGCTCCCCGCGCAGGTCACCGCGCGGGTCACGGCTCGAGGTCGAGGCCCAGCATCTCGATGGCGTTGCCGCGCACGAGCTTGCGGATCACGTCGTCGGGCAGGTGACCCATCAACTTCTCGGCCACCTCCTTGGTGTGCGGCCACGTCGAGTCGGAGTGCGGGTAGTCGGTCTCGAAGGTGATGTTCGAGACACCGACACGATCGAGCAGTTCGAGCCCGACCTCGTCGTCGAAGAAGCAGCCGTACATCTGGCGGTAGTAGTAGGTCGAGGGCGGCTCGGGGACCTTGTCGCCCACGCCGCCCCACGCCCGGTTGTCCTCCCACACCTTGTCGGCCCGTTCGAGGATGTAGGGGATCCAGCCGATCTGGCCCTCGGAGTACGCGATCTTCACCGAGGGGAACTTCTCCAGCAGCCCGCTGAAGAGCCAGTCGCTCATCGACGCCATGGCGTTGTTGAACGTGAGCGTCGAGCCGACCGCGGCCGGGGCGTCATCGGACGTCGACGGCATCTTCGACGACGACCCGATGTGCATGTTGATGACGGTCTGGGTCTCCTCGCACGCCCGCACGAAGGGCTCCCAGTAGCCATCGGCGTCGTGGACGCTCGGGAGTCCGAGGTACGGCGGGATCTCGCTGAAGCACACCGCCCGGACACCGCGGGCGGCGTTGCGACGGACCTCGGCCGCGGCCAGGTCGGCGTCCCACAACGGGATGATGCACAGCGGGATCAGGCGGCCGTCGGAATCTCCGCACCACTCGTCGACCATCCAGTCGTTGTAGGCCTCGACGCAGAGCTTCGCGAGCACCCGGTCGTCGGCCTCCATGAACGTCTGGCCGCAGAAGCGCGGGAAGCTCGGGAAACAGAGCGAGGCCTCGACGTGGTTGACGTCCATGTCGGCCAGGCGCGCCTTCGGGTCGTAGCACCCGTCGCGCATCTCCTCGTAGGTGATGCCGACGACCTTGACCTCGTCGCGGTCGAAGCCGGCAGCAGCCGACAGACGGGTCTGGGGAACACGTGTGTCCTCGTACACCCACCAGTCGCACAGCTGACCGTCCGGGTCGGGTTCGTAGGTGAAGTTCCCGCCGACGAAGTGCATGTTCCCGGCCTCTTGGATGACCCGGGGACCGACGTCGGCGTACTTCGACGGCAGCCGGTCCTGCCACACGTTGGCCGGCTCGATGACGTGGTCATCGACGGAGACGATGCGCGGGATGTGAGCCATGCCGGTCAGCGTATCCGAACCTGACGCGGTGTCAGATCTGGCGCCCTAGGGTGCGCGCCATGGCTGAGTACGAGATGGACGTCGGCGGCGAGATCACCCTGGGCAGCTACCTCTTCACGATGATCGAGCCCCATCCGGGTCACGAGGTCGCCTACAACCGCTGGTACGAGCGCGACCACTTCTACGCCGGGTGCATGATCGGCCCGTGGCTCTTCAGCGGTGCGCGGTTCGTGGCCACGGCCGACCTCAAGGCCTTGCGCATCGGCGAGGAGCCCGACCTGTTCGGCGAACTGGACGGGTCGACGCTGTCGATCTACTGGGTCATCGACGGCAAGATGGCCGACCACTTCGACTGGGGAACACGCCAGGTGCGGTGGTTGCACGACAACGACCGCATGTTCCCGCACCGCGAGCACGTGCACACCAACCTCTACTCCCATCGCTCGACCGCCGAACGCGACGCCGACGGCACGCCGGTCGAGCTCGCCCTCGAGCACCGCTACCAGACGGTCGTCGCCGCCTGGATCGAGCGCCACGACAAGGAGTGGCCGCCCGACCCGGACCTGTCGGGTGGCGTCACCGAGTTGGTCGAACGCTCACACCCGGCGCCCATGCCCGAGGACGCTCCGTTGACACAGAAGCGCTTCGACAACACCCGGAACCGGCAGCTGACCCTGTGGTTCGCCGATGCCCCGGCCGAGGCGGTGATGGCCGAGGTCGCCGCCTGGGCGGAGTCGATCGCCGACACGGGACGGCTGCTCTGGGCCGGTCCGTTCAAGCCGACGATCCCCGGCACAGACACCTACATGGACCAACTCTGACCCATGGACCAACCCTGAACCCCCAAGAAACCCGGTTCTGGTGAACGATCGACACCATCAGATGACGCAGTCGTTCACCAGAACGATGGTTTGGGGCCGGGTCGGTCAGGGGGCTCGGTGGCAGCCGGCGAGGTGGTCGTCGACGATGCCGGCTGACTGCATGAACGCGTAGACGATCGTCGGACCGACGAACTTGGCGCCTCGCTGCTTGAGGGCCTTCGAGAGTTCCACGGCG
>JBFIHN010000409.1:0-3250 GCA_041601775.1 Acidimicrobiales bacterium | reverse complement strand
TCGGCCAGCAGTTGCGTGAGGTCGCTGGTGATCCGGGGCAACACCACCTGGGCTTCGGGGTCACCGAAGCGGGCGTTGTACTCGATCAGCTTGGGACCGGCGGCGGTGAGCATGAGGCCGGCGTAGAGGGTTCCTCGGTAGTCGATCCCACGGCGTCGGAGCTCGGCCAGGGTGGGGGCCACGAAGTCGTCGAGCACGGACTGCACGACGTCGTCGTCGGCACTCGGCACCGGCGAGTACGCGCCCATGCCGCCGGTGTTGGGACCGGTGTCGCCGTCGCCGACCCGCTTGAAGTCCTGCGCCGGGGCGAGGGCGACGGCCTTGTGTCCGTCACACACGGCGAGGATGCTCAGCTCGGGACCGTCGAGGAACTCCTCGATCACCACGGTGTGGCCGGCAGCGCCGAACGTGTCCCCGGCGAGCTTGGCCCGCACGTCGTCCTCGGCTTCGGCCAGGTCGGCCGTGACCAGCACGCCCTTGCCGGCCGCGAGACCGTCGGTCTTGACCACATACGGGCCGGGCAGGCTCCGCAGGAAGGCGAGGGCTGGCTCGAGTTCGTCGAACGCGCCGTAGCGGGCCGTGGGAACGCCGGCCGCGGCGACGACCTCTTTCATCCAGGCCTTCGAGCCCTCCATGGCGGCGCCGTCGGCGCCCGGGCCGAACACCAACTTGCCCTGGGCCCGGAGTCGATCGGCCAAGCCGTCGACCAGCGGCGCCTCGGGCCCGATCACGAAGAGGTCGGCATCGAGGTCCTCGGGCGGCGTGTCGACCGATCCGGGGATGCCCGGGCTCCCCGGGGTGATGACCACCTCGGCGGTGCGACGCAACACCGACACCAGGGCGTGTTCACGCCCCCCGGAGCCGACGACGACGACCCGGTTGACGTCCGGCTTCACGTGCGCGTTGACCGATGCCATCGACCCGGAGCGTATTGGCTCGGTCGGCCGATCTACGAGGCGAGTTGGACGTACTGATCGCGGCTGGGGCCGACCCCGAGCAGGGAGATCGGTACGCCGCACTGCGCCTGGAGGAACTCGATGTAGCGCTTGGCGTTGTCCGGCAGGTGATGAGGCTCGGTCGACGCGGTCACGTCGGTGTTCCAGCCGGGCAGCTCTTCGTAGATGGGCGTGCACTTGTGGATGATCGACTGGTTGTCGGGCATCCGGTCGATGCGCTTGCCGTCGAGTTCGTAGGCGACACAGACCTTGATGGTGTCGAAGGTGTCGAGCACGTCGAGCTTGGTGATGGCCAACTCCGACAGCGAGTTGAGACGCACGGCGTGACGCATCATCACCGCGTCGAACCATCCGGGACGGCGACGACGTTTGGTGTTGACGCCGTACTCGTGGCCGATGTCGACGATCTTGTCGCCGGTCTCCCCGAACAGCTCGGTGGGGAACGGACCGGAGCCGACACGGGTGAGGTACGCCTTGGCGACGCCGACCACGCGGTCGACGTGGCGCGGACCGATGCCTGCGCCCACGGTCGCGCCGCCGGCGATGGGGTTCGACGACGTCACGTACGGGTAGGTCCCGTGGTCGAGGTCCAAGAAGGTGGCCTGCGCACCCTCGAAGAGGATGTGTTCGCCTCGCTCGAGTCCTTCGTGGACGAGGTTGACGGTGTCGGCGACGTAGGGCTCGATGGCGTCGCGGAACGTCCCGAGGTACGTCTCGGCGATCTCCTCCTCGTCGACGGGGAGCTGGTTGTAGACCTTGGCGAGCACGGGGTTCGTCTCGCGCAACACGACGCGGAGCTTCTCGCGGAAGATCTTCTCGTCGTAGAGGTCCTGGACCCGGATGCCGACACGGGAGGCCTTGTCGGCGTAGGCCGGTCCGATGCCCCGCTTGGTCGTCCCCAGCTTGTTGCGGCCGAGCCAGCGCTCGGTCATGCGGTCGAGGAGTTGGTGGTACGGGAAGATCAGGTGGGCGTTGCCCGACAGGCGCAGCTTGTCGCAGCTGACGCCGCGCGACTCGAGCATCGCGATCTCGGCCAGCATGACCTTGGGGTCGACGACGACCCCGTTGCCGATGACCGGGGTGATGTGGTCGTAGAGGACACCGGAGGGGATGAGCTGGAGCGCGAACGACTCGCCGTCGACCACGATCGTGTGCCCGGCGTTGTGGCCGCCCTGGTAGCGCACCACCATCGACATCTCCTTGGCGAAGAGATCGACGAAACGCCCCTTGCCCTCATCACCCCACTGGGTGCCCACGACGATGGTGGCCGGCATCTGCGGCTCTCCTTGCTACATGCGGTCTGAACGGCTCCACTGGCCCGAAAACGTCGGACCGGCTCCCCCTCGGAGAGCCGTTGTCCCACGGTACCCGACCCGCGCTCGTCGGGGCGAACACGCGACACGGCACGGGACCGTCGCCCCGTGCCTGTCGCTCGTCGTCGGGCCGTCTCCGGCCCGCCGGGTCAGCCGGTGAAGGTGACTGCGGCCTTGACGACCGGTGCCGGCGTCGACGGCGTCCGGGTCACCTGGTTGTCCTGGACCTCGGGCGGGGTCTGCACGCTGTCGACCTCACCGTCGGGATCGACCTCACCGTCGGGATCGACCTCACCGTCGGGATCGGGCTCCGTCGGGGCCGCGAACTCGTTGGTGAAGGTGCAGGTCACGTCGTCGCCGTCTTCCAAGGTGACGGTGATGCCGTCGTCGACCGCGACCACGGTCGCCGCACCACAGTCGATCCCCGCCAGCGTGTAGTCCTCGACCAGCGTCTCGACGATGGTGTAGTCACCGGGATCGAGCGCAGGGAACTCGGACTCGCTGACCTCGTCGTCGACGAGCGTGGTGCCGAGGTCGGTCTCACCCGAGGTGAGGGCGAACTCGAAGTCCCAGATCGCCGGGGCGTCGTCGCCGGTCACGACCTTGTGGATGGTCAGGCCGGCCGAGGGCGCTTCGTTCGGCTCGTCCGAGGGGGCCTGGCAGCCGGCCGCGTAGACCGCCTGCCCCTCCTCGGTCCAGTTCTGTCCGACGTTGTCGTTCGCCTGGTGCGGCGGGATGATGTCGCCCCACTCGTCACCGTTGAACGGCGGTTGGTACTGGCCGGGGTTGTCGAAGTCGAAGACCGGGCCGAGGTGGTGGCTGTGGTCGTTCTGCTTCGATCCGTCGATCGCGCTGACCGCGACACTGTTGACGGTGTAGGGGTTCGAGACCGAGTTGGTCCGGTGGCAGATCGTCACCTTCTCCGGGGGCGCCGCGGTGACGCTCGGCGAGAACGCGACCATCACCCCCGCCACCATCGTG
>JBFIHN010000408.1:0-3252 GCA_041601775.1 Acidimicrobiales bacterium | reverse complement strand
CCCTCGCCGGCATCGCCGTCGACGGCTCGGTCACCGTCAGCGGCGGCTCGGTCAGCGGGTCGGCGGTCGTGCTCGGCGGCGGGCTCGCCTCGGTCATCCTCGTACCGGCCGGCGACGACGTCGCCGTCGTGTCCGTCGGCGCCGGCGTCTCGATCGAGACGCCGCAGAACCTCGACCCGACGCGGCGCTCGTCGCGCGTGTCCTTCGACGGCGCACCGGCCACCGTCCTGGCGGGCGCCCGCACCGCGCTCGTCGACCTCGCACGGATCATCCTGTCGGCCGAGGCCGTCGGCCTGGCCCGCGAGTGCACCGAGATGGCTGCCGACTACGCCCGCGAGCGCCAGCAGTTCGGCCGGCCCATCGCCATGTTCCAGGGCGTCAAGCACCATTGCGCCAACATGGTCGTCGCCACCGAGATGGCCACCAGCGCCGTGTGGGACGCCGCTCGCGCCGCCTCGACCGGTGGCGACCAGCGCCGCTACGCCGCCGCCGTCGCCGCCACGTTGGCCGCGCCCGCCGCCGACCTGTGCGCCAACCTGTCGACGCAGGTCCACGGCGGCATCGCCATCACGTGGGAGCACGACGCGCACCTGTTCATGCGCCGGGCCACCACGCTGCTCCACTTCATCGACGCCGACGGCGCCGCCGCCGACCTGACCGATCTGGTCCGCAACGGCGTCGAGCGGGCCAAGGCCATCGAGTTGCCGCCCGAGGCCGAGGCCATCCGGACCGAGGTCCGGGCGTTCGCCGAGTCGATCAAGGACCTCCCGGCCGACCAGCAGCGCACCAAGCTGATCGAGACCGGCTACGTCATGCCGCAGTGGCCCACGCCCTACGGCCGGGCCGCCGGCGCGGTCGAACAGCTCGTCATCCAGGAGGAGTTCGCGGCTGCGGGCGTGCAGCGCCCGTCGTACGGCATCACCGCCTGGAACATCCTGACGATCATCCAGCACGGCAACCAGGACCAGCTCGACCGTTGGGTCGAGCCCGCCCTGAACCAGGACGTCATCTGGTGCCAGCTGTTCTCCGAGCCCGACGCCGGCTCCGACGCTGCCGGGGTCAAGACCAAGGCCACGCGGGTCGACGGCGGCTGGCTGGTCAACGGCCAGAAGGTCTGGACGTCGGGCGCCCACGTGTCGGGCATGGGCTTCGCCACCGTGCGGACCAACCCCGACCTCCCCAAACACCAGGGCATCACGATGATGGCCATCGACATGCACGCCGACGGTGTCGAGGTCCGCCCGCTCAAGATGACGTCGGGCAACTCGGAGTTCAACGAGGTCTTCTTCAACGACGTGTTCGTGCCCGACGACGACGTCGTCGGTCCCGTCGACGGCGGCTGGACGGTCGCCCGCTCGACGCTGGGCAACGAGTCGGTCTCGATCGGCAGCGGCGACGGCGGCATGTCGTTGCCCGGCGCCGGCCTCATCCCACCCTTCGACGCCCACCCCGAGCGGCTCGCCGGCGGCGCCGGCCGGGTCGGCCGTTACATCGCCCAGCACCAGGCCATGGGTCTGTTGAACCTGCGGGCCGCCAACCGTGCCGTCTCCGGCGGCGAGCCCGGCCCCGAGGGCGCCATGACCAAGCTCGTCCTCTCCGAGATCGGCCACGAGGCCGCAGCCATCCTCACCGAGCTCAACGGTCCCGACTCGGTGTTCATGGACGGCGCCGGCGGCATGAGCAACATGCTCGTGCTGATGCACCGGGGCATGTCGATCGCCGGCGGCACGTCGGAGATCAAGCGCAACCAGATCGGCGAGCGCATCCTGGGCCTCCCCCGCGACCCGCTGATCAAGTAGTCCGTCACACCGCGATTCCGGTACGCCGGACGCCGGTACGTCAGGACGCGACCACCGTGAAGACGTAGGCCCGCCGGTCACGGCCGGGGCTCGGCTTCTGCGGGGTCGCGTGCGGCGTACCGGCGGCGCGGATCGTGCAGCCGCCGGCCGGGAGCGCGTCGTCGACGTCGTCGAGCGCGACCCAGAACACGGCCGCCTTGTCGGCGATCGGTGCGCCGGCAGGAGCGAACGACGGCTCGTCGACGATCTGGTCGTGGACCCGGGTCACCGTGTCCGTGCCGAAGAGCTGTCTGGCGATGTCGATGCCGGCCGACAGCGCCGCGTTGTCGGCGAAGGTCGGATGCGCCTCGTGGGGAGGTACGCCGGCCGCGTCACCGGCGGCGAGGACCTCGTCGCAGGCGCGCCGCAACGTCGCCAGGTCGTCGGGGCCGACGAGCGCCGGCACCACGAGGTAGCCGTCGCGGGCGAACGCCTCGACGTCGTGCGCGCTCAGCGGGCGGGGACAACGGTGGGGCGTCGCGTCGACCATCTGGCCGCAGGCGTCGCACACCTGCTCCGCCCAACACGCGGGGTCGCCACCCTCGCCCGTCGCGTCGCCTTCCATGGCTCGCACGGTATTGGCTCCTGTGGGGCGGTGCCATCGACGACCCGCCAGACTGCGGCCATGGCCCCTGCACTCCATCCCGACGTCACCGCCCTCGCTCCCCTGCTCGGCACGTGGACCGGCGGCGGCCACGGCGAGTACCCGACCATCGACCCGTTCGACTACACCGAGACCGTCACCATCGGCCACGTCGGCAAGCCGTTCCTCGCGTATGCCCAACGGACCAAACACGCCGACGACGGCCGGCCCCTGCACGCCGAGACGGGGTACTTCCGGACGCCGGGCCTCGGTCTGGTCGAGTTGGTGATCGCCCATCCGACCGGCATCGTCGAGGTCGACGAAGGCACCATCGTCGAGGGCCGCATCGAACTCCGGTCGCGGACGGTGGCCGGGACGGGATCGGCCAAGGAGGTCACCATCGTCGAGCGTGACCTGGTCGTCGACGGCGACGTCCTGCGCTACGACGTCCGCATGGCCGCGGTCGGCATCCCGCTCACCCATCACCTGTCCGCCACCCTCCACCGGGGCTGAGCGCCACGTCATTGCCACTTCGGGTCGCCGTTCGTCGATGCGGCGCAAGACATTAGGGTCGCCTACTATCCGCCGATCGCCCTGCCAACCAGGGGAGAACGAGATCGCGGAGTCCGCCAGTGCAGACCAACGACATCGGCACCGACATCGGCATCGGAACCGCCGTCTCGGACGTCGACGTGCGGATCGGCTTCGCCGCCGACCTGCGCCGTCATGGTGACCGGGCGGCGCTCGTCACCGCCGACGAGACGATCAGCTACGGCGACCTGGCCGACCGCGTCGATGCGGCCCGTGACCGACTCGGCGTCGACCGCCAGT
>JBFIHN010000407.1:0-3260 GCA_041601775.1 Acidimicrobiales bacterium | reverse complement strand
CGGTCGACCTCGAGCAACGTCGGCGCCGTGCGCACCTTGTATGCCTCGGCCAACGCCACCTCGCCCTCGACCAGGATCTTGTGGACGGTGTCGTCGGGGTGCAGGGAACGGAGGCGGTCGGTGACCGGACCGCAGGTCGCGCAGAACTCCGTCGCGAACACGACCCAGGTCCGACCCGGGCCGCGGAGGTGCTCGGGCAGGGCGGGCAGGTCGAGCGACGAGCGATCGGCCAGCGCGGCCGCACGCCGTTCGTAGAGGACCTTCGCGGCGAGGAACACCGCGGCGAGGCCGGCGACGACGAGGATCCGGACCATCAGGCCACCACCTCGACACCACGACGGCGGGCGACGAAGAGCCACACCTCACAGCCCACGCAGATGCCGGTGGAGGCGGCGAGGCCGGCGAGCGCAGCGACGATCAACGCCAACCCCCACGCCAACGTCGGTGCGCCGACCACGAACGCGAGCGTCGCCGCGGACAGGAAACCGACCCCGATGGTGGCCGCGAACCGAGGCGGACGGGGATCCTCGAGGAAGCGAGGCGGCGCCAGCCGTGGCTTGATGAGCGCACCGTAGACACGCAGGAACGGCCCGTACTGCGGCCCGAACGCTGCGCCCAGGAACAGGACGACCGCGAACAGCGGGACGACGGCACGGAGATCGGCCAGGAACCCGGCGAGGAGCGCGGCCGTGAGCACGGCTTGGTTGAACCGGGGCGCACGGGGGTCGATGGGCTGCGGTTGCATCACGCCATTGTAAACATGACCTGCTGGGTCGACTATTCCGCGGACGACCGAATCCCTACGATGACGGGCGTGCGGACCCGCCGAATCGCCACGGCACTGCTCAGCGCCGCCCTCCTCGCCGCGGGCTGCAGCACCGACTCGAGCGCGGCGCCGACCGAGCGTGCCGCCCCCACGACGACGACGTCCACTTCGTCGACGACCACCACCACGACAGCCCCGACGACGACCACGACGCAGCCGCCCGCCGGTCCCGAGGCGGCGGCGCCGGCCGCCGACCCGATCGCGCTGGCCACCCGCATCACCGCCGCCGAACGGATCACCCGCGATCCCGCCACCTCGCCGGTGGAACTGCAACGGGCAGCCTTCGAGGTCCAGCAGCTCTACCGACAGCTCGGCCGCACCCCCGAGTGGGACCACGCAGTCGTCGAGGCCGTCCCGGACGACCTGCAGGCCGCCGTCACCGCGCACGCGACGGCCCGCCGCCAGTTCCGGGCCATGCACACCACCCTCTCCGACACGTTGCCCGCCTGGCGGATCGTCGACCCGGTGCCAGCCGAGGAGCTCCTCTCGTACTACCGCGAGGCCGAAGCCGAGTTCGGCGTGCCGTGGGAGATCCTCGCCGCCGTCAACCTGGTCGAGACCGGCATGGGACGGATCCGGGGGACCTCGGTCGCCGGGGCGCAGGGACCGATGCAGTTCATGCCGGCCACCTGGGCCGCGTTCGGCGCCGGCGGCGACGTCGACGATCCCCACGACGCGATCCTCGGCGCCGCCCGCTACCTGGCCCACAACGGCGGCGGAAGCGGCGACATCGACACGGCCTTGTGGAACTACAACCACAGCGATCGCTACGTCGAGGGCGTCAAGCAGTACGCCTCGGTGATGGCGCAGGACCCCGCGGCCTTCACCGGCCTGTACCACTGGCAGGTCATCTACCTGTCGACGTCGGGTGATGTCTGGCTCCCGACCGGGTTCGAACAACTCGAACGCCTCCCCGTCACCGACTACGTCGCCGCCAATCCGGACCACCATCTGGGGACCACCACCGCCTGACGGCCCGAACCACCGGGCCGCTCGGTCGGGGTGTCACCAGGTGTCGATGTTCGGGCGTTTCTTGCCGGTGCGGGGCGGCGGCACCGGTGCCGCGGCCAGACCGGCGTTGATCCACCGGCGGGTGTCGGCGGGGTCGATCACGTCGTCGATCTCGAACGCCTCGGCCATCCGCACGCCCTTGCCGACCTCGTACATGCGGGCGACCATCTCCTGGAACGTGCGCTCGCGCTCGTCGGGATCCTCGATCGCCGCCAGTTCGTTGCGGTAGCCGAGACGGACCGCACCCTCGAGCCCCATGCCCCCGAACTCGCTCGTCGGCCAGCCGACGATGAACGTCGGCGCGTGGAACGAACCGCCGGCCATGGCCTGGGCGCCGAGGCCGTAGCCCTTGCGGAGCACCACGGTCATGTACGGAACGGTCAGTCCGCCGGCGGTGACGAACAGTCGGCTGGCGTGACGGACCAGGCCGGTGCGTTCGGCCTCGGGCCCGACCATGATCCCCGGCGTGTCGCAGAGGAAGACGATCGGCAGGTCGTGCGCGTCGCAGAGCTGCATGAACCGGGCCGCCTTGTCGGCCCCGTCCGAGTCGATCGCACCGGCCAGGTGCTGCGGATCGTTGGCGATCACCCCGACCGCTCTCCCGTCGATGCGAGCCAGAGCGGTGACCATCCCCGCGCCGAACCCGCGGCGCAGCTCGAGCACCGAGCCGGTGTCGAAGAGCGTCTCGACCACGTCGCGTACCTCGTACACGCGCAAGCGGTTCTCGGGGATCACCCGGCGGAGCAGTCGCTGGTCGGCGTGGTCGTGGGCCGAGCCGTCCAGCACCGGGTCGAGGAAGTACGACAGGTACTGCGTGGCCACGGCGACCGCTTCGGCCTCGTCGGCGACGGCGATGTCGACCACGCCGCTGGCGACCTGGTCGCCGATGGGCCCGACCTCCTCGGGCCGGTACACGCCGAGGCCGCCACCCTCGATCATCGCCGGCCCACCCATGCCGATGTTGGCGTCGGCGGTGGCGATCACGACGTCGCAGCATCCGAGGATGGCGGCGTTGCCGGCGAAGCAACGGCCGCTGGCGATGCCCACCAGCGGGACCAGGCCCGACAGACGCCCGAAGTACGCGAAGGCGAGGCAGTCGAGGCCAGCCACGCCCGTGCCGTCGGTGTCGCCCGGACGGCCTCCCCCTCCCTCGGTGAAGAACACGAACGGCAGCCGTTGGTGCTCGGCGATCTCGAAGAGCCGGTCCTTCTTGCGGTGGTTGTTGAGGCCCTGTGTGCCGGCGAGGACGGTGTAGTCGTAGGACGCGACGGCGATCGAGTGCCCGCCCAGCGTGCCGACGCCGCCGATCATCCCGTCGGCCGGCGTCTTCTCGCGCAGCTCGTCATCCGAGCGCCGCTTGCGCTGCGCGGCGACGACGAGCGCCCCGTACTCGATGAGCGATCCGTCGTCGAGCAGGTCGGCG
>JBFIHN010000406.1:0-3272 GCA_041601775.1 Acidimicrobiales bacterium | reverse complement strand
GAGGCGTTGGCGTCGATTGGCCGCCTGACGGGCGGTGATCCGCTCCGCCGCGGGAAACCCCCGTTGCAGCAGGATCGCATCGGGCAGGGCCGCCCGGTAGCAGTCGACCGAGCCGATCGGATCGGGGAACACGCACAGCTCACGTCCCGAGCCGCCGGCCCGACGCACCCAGTCGCCGTCGCGCCAGTCGGCGGCCCGGCCGGAGAGTGCGGCGTGGTGTTGGCGGGCGCACGCGGGTCCGCCGGTGCCGAATCGAGCGACGTGGATCTCGTCGACGTGGTCCATCCATCCGCCGACGTGGCGTGCGAGGACGCAGGTGAGCCCGGGCGAGAACCCGGCTCCGACGATGACCGTCACCCCGCGGTCGCGGGCGTCGGCGTCGAGCTCGAGGAGCCCTTCGACGTCGGCGATGGCGTCGCTGGTCGAGATCACATGACGACCGGCCCGCACTGCTCGACGGGCGTCGTCGACGTGCGTGCCACTCGGGCTGGCGAGCACGACGGCGTCGCTGGCGTCGCCCACCGTCCCGAGCGAGGAGACCGCGCCCAGCGACTGTCGGAGTGCGGCGGGTCGCTCGCCGGTACCGGCCAGGACCACGGCGTCGAACTCCGCGCACCCGGCCAGTTGGCGAGCGGCGCGCGCGCCGGTCGCGCCGACGCCGGACACCACGACGGTGCGACCGCTCACGAGCGGATCACCGGAGTTCTTCGCCCTGCAACTCCCGCCAGCCACCGGTCTGCGGTGGCGTGCCGCCGGTCCCACGGACCCGCAACACGCCGGCCACGACGGCGGCGACGCCCAGTGCCGCAATCGCCCGACGCAACAGGTTCATGGACAGGCTCCGAGGCAGCGGACCGTGGACCGCAGTTGTGTGGCGCAGCCGAACAACTGCAAGGAACCGAGGCCGCCCGGCGGCCGGAGGTTCCCGTGGGGCTAACAAGAATCGAACTTGTGACCTCACCCTTATCAGGGGTGCGCTCTAACCGACTGAGCTATAGCCCCGGGAGGCAGGCGAATCTAGACCACCTCGTCGGCGGAACCCAGCCCGATCGACTCACTGGGCCGCGCCGAGGCGTCGCCGGCACCCCGGCCGACCTCGGTGGCCGGAGCCGTCCAGGTGTCGTTCGCGGTCGGCATCTTCCACGGATCGCGGGCCGCTGGTGCCGCCGCCGGTGTCGTCGTGGTCGCCGTTGCCGCCGTCGTTGCCGCCGTCGTCGTCGTGGTCGGCGTCGCTGATGTCGCGGCGTCGGGGACCGAGGGACGAGCGGGTGTGGCGTCGGTCGAGCGGCGGGCGGGGGTGACGATGAGGTCCTCGTCGATGGCGGTGATGCGGATCCCGCCGGTGAGGTCCGAGATCAGGTTGAACAGGACCGCCCCGAGCGCGGCCATGGCCACGAACAGGGCGCTGAGCACGGCCAGGCCGACGGCGGCGGCCTGGAAGACCACGCTGCCCAGGATGTCGAAACCGCCCTCGTAGCCGCCGGAGTCCTCGAAGAACCCCTCGATGCCGTCGATGGTGCCGACCCGGTCGGCCGCCCGCCACAGGAGATAGCCACTGATCATCCCGACCACGTAGCCGCAGGCGGCGAAGGCCGACGCGATCTTGACCACCGACCACACCTCGACGTGGCGGACCACGCGATGCACCAGGCGGGCCTTGCGACGGCGACGTGGTGGCGGCCGATGGTCGTGGTCGCGAGCGCCTTGTCGCCCCTTGGTCCCGCTGTCGCCTCGCAGGCCGGAGGGTTCGTTCGCCATCGTGCTCCAGTGTATGGACGTGCGGTCTTCTCGCCCGAGTACACCGAGCATATTCGACCCCGGAGAACCCGGGATGCCACCCCATGAGCGGTAGAATCACTGCCATGTGATTCGTGTCCCGGAGACGCGTTTCCCCATCCTCCCCCACCGTCGAGCAGTACTCCGAGGAGCGATCTCCCAGTGTCCGATCAGAGCACCCCGCCACCCCCCACCGACGGCGGCGACACGGACGAGTCCGACGGCTACGACATCGAGCCCATCGAGATCCAGGACGAGATGGAGAACTCGTTCCTCGAGTACGCCATGTCGGTCATCATGTCGCGCGCCCTCCCCGACGCCCGCGACGGCCTCAAGCCCGTGCATCGCCGGATCCTGTGGGGCATGGAGGACATCGGCGCCCGCCCCGACCGTTCGCACATGAAGTGCGCCCGCGTCACCGGCCACGTGATGGGTCACTTCCACCCCCACGGCGACGGGGCCATCTACGACGCCCTCGTCCGCATGGCCCAGCCGTTCTCGCTGCGCCATCCGCTCATCGACTTCCACGGCAACTACGGCTCTCCCGACTTCGGTCCCGCTGCCGCCCGCTACACCGAGTGCCGTCTCGACAACCTCGCCACCCACCTGCTCGACGGCATCGGCGAGGAGACGGTCGACTTCACCGACACCTACTCGGGTGAGTTCACCGAGCCGTCGGTGCTCCCGGCCCGGTTCCCCAACCTGTTGGTCAACGGCTCCGAGGGCATCGCCGTCGGCATGGCCACCAAGATCCCGCCCCACAACCTGGGCGAGGTCGTCGACGCCACCGTCCACCTGCTCAACAACCCGGGCGCCACCGTCGAGGACCTGATGACCTTCATCAAGGGTCCGGACTTCCCGACCGCCGGGCTGCTGATGGGCCGCCAAGGCATCATCGACGCCTACACGACCGGCAAGGGCACGGTGAAGCTCCGGGCCAAGGCCGAGATCGTCGAAGGCAAGACCCGCGACCAGATCATCGTCACCGAGATGCCGTACCAGACGTCGATCTCGGCCACGGCGAGCAAGATCAAGGACCTGGTCAACGACAAGGTCATCGAAGGCATCGCCGAGCTCAACGACGAGTCGGCCAAGGGCAAGACCCGCCTGGTCGTGACCCTCAAGCGCGACGCACCGGCGCTCGTGGTGCTCAACAACCTCTACAAGCACACGCCCCTGCAGACCAGCTACTCGATCAACATGGTCGCCCTCGTCGACGGCGTGCCCCGCACCTTGAACCTGCTCCAGGCGCTGCAGTCCTACGTCGGCCACCAGGTCGAGGTCATCACCCGGCGCTCCGAGTACCGACTGCGCAAGGCCGAGGCCCGCGCCCACATCGTCGAGGGTCTGCTCAAGGCGCTCGACATGATCGACGCCATCATCGACGCCATCCGGGCATCGGCCGACAAGCAGGCCGCGCGCGAAGCGCTGATGGCCGCGCCGTTCGAGTTCTCCGAGACCCAGGCCGAGCACATCCTCGACATGCAGCTGTCCCG